>DASWKH010000051.1:0-9491 GCA_036396715.1 Candidatus Nitrosotenuis sp. | reverse complement strand
AAAGAATCATCAAACCTAAAAAAAATCAAAAGAAATCTTGAGCGACATGATAATGTCATTATTCCGCAAGTATATGACGATCACACCTCAAAAAACGTCCTTACATTAGAATACATTCCAGGAATCAAGATCACAAACATTGAGGATTTAGACAAAAAAGGAATTGACAGACAAAAAATAGTCATAGATGTACACAAGGTATTTTTTACAATGCTGTTGAGAGACTCGATATTTCATGCAGACCCACACCCTGGAAATATATCTGTTACAGACGATGGTTCTCTAATTCTTTACGACTTTGGAATGGTTGGACGAATTGACCAGGAAACACGAATGAGGCTTGTACGACTGTATCTTGCGCTTGTAGAAAAAGATCCACCTCGGACCGTAAACGCAATGAATGATCTTGGGATGCTCATGCCAGATTTTAACCGCTCAGTAATTGAGCAAGGAATAGATCTATCAATTCGCACCATGCATGGAAAAAAACCTGATGAAATGGAAGTTCGCGCACTGCTTGAGCTTGCAAACAAGACAATGTCCAAGTTTCCATTCACATTGCCAAAAAATCTTGCACTGTATCTAAGAATGAGCTCAATCATTGAAGGAATATACAAAACACACAAAGTAGATTTTAGATTCGTCAAAGTTCTCAAAAATATTTTGGAGGAGGAACAACTAATCAAGGATGCATACATAGAAGAGCTCAAGTATTCCTTTACAAGATTTGCAAAGTCGCTTGATGCTACGATTTCAATTGCACCTGAGCTAAAAAAATTTCTTGAAGAAAACAGATCACTTCAGCTGCTTAACGCAAGGCCAAAAAGTAACACATTACTTGCCGGAAGTATTTTGTCTTCAGCTATTTTCATTGGTTCCACATTGTTGTACTCCTCAAACGAAACTGCCGGAATCTCTGGAATGATTAGTTCTCTAATAATAATGGGTATCTTTGCAATTTTTAGAAAATATTAGTTATTCTATTGATATTTGCTTTCCTTGGTGTGATGCTGGAATCTTTACAGTCAAAACCCCCTGAACAAATTTTGCCGAGACGACGCCTTCTTTGTCTTCCTCTACCTTGATTGGTAGAAGAATTTTTTTATCAATTATGTTTGGCCGCTGCCTATAAACCGCATTATCCTTCTGCGAATCATGCTTTTCCGCACTAATTGATAGAATGCTTCTGTGCAGGGTCAGTTTAATGTCTTTTTTGTCAAATCCAGGAAGATCTACTACCACAGTCAGGGAATCTTCATCAAGATACATGTCAACTGGCGGTAGGACAAATTCATAAAACTCTCTAGATTTGTTGCCAATTTCTTTTGTCATTTCTTTTGCCATGTATTTTATTATGCCCATTTTGTGTGAACTACCCCTCGTTAAAGCTTAGGGCTTCCTGCTTCATTGACCACTTTGTGATCTCTACAGGCGTAACTTCCCGCAATTCCTGCTGTATTTGATGTGTGATTCCAAAAATTTCCAGTCCCTTTTTGAGAATGTTGATACTTGCGTTGTGGTCTCTGTCCAGAACAAGACCACACCTGTCGCATTGATGAGTCCTGACTGCCAGAGATTTTGGCACCATATTCCCGCACCTTGAACAATTTACGGTGGTGTTTTTTGAGGGAACCTCGATTAGGAGGGTCTTGTAGTCGAGCATGTTTCCAAATATACCCCATCCTGAATCCAGGATGCTTCTGGCCATTCTGTGGTTCTTTACCATGTTTAATTTTGTCAGTCTTTCCAAGAATACGACGTCGTATTTTCTTGCATACAGTGTGGACAGCTTGTGCAGAAAATCCCGTCTTTTGTTTTTGATTCGCTCGTGTACTATTTGATACCATTTTACTGCCTTCTTTCTGTTTTGTGATCCTAGCTGTCTCCTTGATATCTTTCTGTGGGCCCTTGCCAATGGTCTGAGCATTTTTTGCAGGTTCAGTGGGTTTGGAGTTTGGTATCCATCGGAATCATATGCAAAGTTCTTGATTCCAACGTCAATTCCGACTGATTTTTCAAGTGAGATTTTTGGCAGAACGGCATCAATGTCTGCAATAACGCATGCGTGCCATTTTCCTGATTTTGATTTGGATATGGTGATTTGCTTGATTTCTGAATTTTCTGGAATATCCCTATACTGTATTATTTTGATTCTGCCTATTTTGGAGAGGTGCAAAAAACTGTCTTTGATTTCAAATCCCGATTGGTTGTACACAAAGGTGTTATATTCTGAGAATCTTGCAAATTTCAGATCCCCTGTCTTGTGGCCGTTTTTTCGTAGCTGGGCCAGTGATTTCTGGGCTCCGTCAGCCTGCGTTGATACCATCTGAAGCATTTTACTGTGATACGAATACAGCCATCTGTCCTGTTCTTTTAGTTCGGTTAGAAAATAGTTGAGATCGTTCCTTGTGTGGAGTCCTTCTGAGCGTATTTTTTCTATCATTTTGTTGTAGACCCATCTGCACGCACCAAGGGTATAGTGGAGTTGTTTTGTTTGTATGGAATTAGGATACAATCTGAACTTGAAGGTTCTCTGCAATCATATCATTTGGTAATTTCTACCTAAAAACCATTTTGATTGATCTTGGGTTTATCATAAGCTCGCTTTCATCCCAACCCTAAAGGGTTTAGTTTTCCCGCTTGCATCTGTAATCTCGCTATTTTAGTTATAAATTTTGGTAGGATTTTTAATCACACTAACCCCAATACAACTATTGATTATAGTAATTGAAGGAACTGATCAGGCAGGAAAAAAAACGCAATCTGAGCTTTTGGCTTGTGTGCTCAAAAAAAGTAAGATAAAAACAAAGATCTTTAGCTTCCCAGACTATACTACCCCAATTGGTAAGGAAATTTCCAGGTTTTTACATGGCAAAAGAAAATTTCCACCACAAGTAATTCATTGTCTTTTGGCTGCAAACAGATGGGAAAAACTAGATCAAATAAAAAAGGCACACTCAGAAAATTCTGTTCTTATCATGAATAGGTACTATCAGTCAAACCTTGTTTATGGTGTGGCAAACGGCCTCTCATTAAAATGGCTTGAAGGTCTAGATGCTGGTCTTCCAAAAGCAGATTTAGTCATTGTACTTGATGTCTCACAACGTGAATCATTTTCCCGCAAAAAAACAAACCGCGACAAATTTGAAAAAAATACATTTTTTCTCAATAAAATCTCAAAAACATACAGACAACTAGCAAAAAAACAGGGATGGCAAATAGTTGATGCATCAGGAACAAAAAACCACATTCACCAATCAATAATGAAGATTCTCTCAAAAAAACTCGCAAAATTATGACAAAACCCTTCCTAGATATCGTAGATCCAATTCATGATTTTATTCGAGTCTATGAGACTGAGCTAAAAATCATCGACTCACCAATTTTTCAAAGATTGCGAAGAATACGACAACTCTCAGGAGCGCATTTCACTTATCCCAGTGCACAACACTCACGTTTTGAACACTCACTTGGTGTAATGCACGTTGCAGGTCAGGCAGCACAAGCACTAAAAGAAAAAGGATTTTTGAATACAGACAAAATCCAAGAAATCCGCCTTGCAGCATTGCTACACGATATAGGACATGGGCCATTCTCACATCTCTTTGAAGAGGTCTTACAGACAAAAAAGAAAACATCACATGAAGAAATCGGAAAAAAAATTATTTTACGTTCAGAAATTGGCGAGATACTATCTGCGGCTGGTTTTGATAAAAAATTCATAACTAAACTTGCGTTTGGTGATTCTAAATACAGGTTTGTTAATGAAATCATTTCTGGCTCACTTAGTGCCGACATGATGGATTATCTACAACGAGATGGCTACTTTACTGGTGCTGAACATGCAAAAATTGATCACAAACGAATCATTCAATCACTTGATGTCTACAAAAACAAGCTAGCACTTGACAGATCTGCTCTTTACTCATTTGAGTCCATGATTCTATCTAGATATCAAATGTTCAAGGCAGTCTACTTTCACAAAACTGTGCGATCTGCAGAAGTAATGATGCTCGAAGCACTCAGATTAGCTGATGATGAGGCTAACTTCACCTCGTTAAATCTCGATGATTATGTAAAGCTGACAGATGAATTTGTTATCTCACAAATCCTTTCATTGCCAGAATACACGCAAGATCTTAGGCGTGCAAAGAAAATTGCAACTGACTATCAAAACCGCCGACTGCTAAAATGTGTCTATGAACAAATTATGACTAACAAAAAACTAAAGGATCAAGATAAGATCCGTCAAAAAATCGCAAAAAAATCAAAGGTTGACATAAATGAAATTTTTGTAGATACATCTACAACCTCTTCTTTGCCGTTAACTCCTTCTAAGGAAAAAACAAAGTCCATTATCTTGATGACCAAATATGCTACAAAATCAACTGCAAAAGAAATTCCATTTTCCAAAATCCCAGTGGTGTCTTCTATGGCGGAATCAATGAATATTTTGAGAATATACACTACCCTTCAACATAGAAAAAAAGTTGAAATGGCAGCAGAATTGATTCTTGGTGATAAAAGATAATGACAAAAAAACGTATAGTAATCAAACTTTCAGGCAGAATCTTTGAAATGGATAATAACACAAAACTGCTAAAAGACTATGCAACATTTTTAGTCAAAATAAGCAAGATTTGCCAGCCTGTAGTTATTGCAGGTGGAGGCAAGATAGCGAGGCACTACATTACTCATGCAAGATCGTCCGGTGCGGACGAATCTACCCTAGATGAGCTTGGAATAGAAGTATCTAGACTAAATGCAAGACTCCTCATCTATGCATTAAAGACCAAGGCGTATCCACATCCACCAACTACACTGACCGAAATACGTCACGCAGTTGACAGTGGCCTAATTGTTATAGCAGGTGGTCTACATCCTGGTCAAAGTACAAATGGCACAGCTGCTCTTATTGCAGAAAAGATAGGCGCGACTGAGTTTTTGAATGCAACAGACGTTGATGGAATCTACGATTCGGATCCAAACAAAAATCCAAAAGCAAAAAAATTCAAGAGGATTGAGCTCAAAGATCTCCGCCGCCTTCTTGTACGTGAAGACTCTGTTGCCGGCGGCTATGATCTCATGGACATTGTAGCGCTAAAGGTAATTGAGCGCTCCAAAATCAAGACTCGCGTCATAAAGGCAGACATCCAAACACTAGAAAAGGCAATCAAAGGCCAACCTGTTGGAACGGAAATCGCACTCTAGCTTTACTTTAGCTCATTTTGTACGGTAGGGTATTGTTCTGTCCAGATCTCAACTTTATTCCCAACAAATTCCTCAATCCCTGATTCTCGTGCTTTTTTGAAAATTTCCATTGCAGCATCTTTGTCAAGTGGTTTTGATTGAGCTTTGGTGTATCCCTCCGAATCAACCAAAATTGTGACATAACCATCGTTTGTTTTGATGACCGCAACAAGGTCTTCTTCGCCAACTGGAATAAACTGTCCCTCTTTCTTTTTTGTTGTAAGTGTAAGCATTGCAAATCCACCTAACTTGAAAAGTATCATCTGTGATTTGCTTGAGCGTTCCTTCCCAATTTGTACTGCTTGAAAATATTGCACACTTACCACATCAAAATATCTCTATAAGGATTTTATTACCAACATTTATGACACTCAAAATTCAAAAATTGATTGTTGAACTCTAAAGTTTTGCTTGGAATTATTGCTGCGGCACTTGCAGGAATAATCGGTTTTATCGCCATTTCAGGCTCTCAGATAATCAACGATGTATCTGAAGGAGGTCTAGTCAGAACATCGTCTTCCCCCATCCAAGTGCTTCCACTTGAGGTTCAGCTCGAAAAACTCTCGATCCTTTCTGTGTCTGAACAAGAAGCAACACTGCAAATTGACTTTAAGATAACAAATCCAAACTACAAATCAGTCATTTTACAGGTGATCAAGTATGAACTCTATGATGGAAGCAAACGAATAACGATTGAGCAAATTGGCGAGCGACCCGAAGGGATGGTTGACTCTTCTAACTATTTTACAATTCTTAGCAACAACCCACAAATAATTGGAGAGACATTTACAATAAAAAACTCTGGTAATGCGCCAGAGTTCTGGTCATCACTATCAAATAATGACATCAAGTGGACCATCAAAGGCGAAGCATACTTTAATCTCAGCTCAATGACAAGCGGTCAAGAAAACATTATCTCATTTGAGTTTGAGGCTTAAGATCGTTTAGATTAAACAAACATAACTTTAGTATCTTTTTTTGAGTCCAAAGATCCAAGATGCTGCTTAGCTCATATTCTGCAAATAATCTAATTCATGCTGCAGAGTTTTTACTTGATCTCACCAAGACTCTCAATGGAGAGATAACAAATCTCCAAAAGCTAAAGGATGAAGTTGAGCAACAACAAGAAGAAGCACACAAACAAGGCCAGATTGTCAAAAAAATGACCAATTACTTAAGTGACGAATTAGGAAGACTGGAACTGCGAACAGATAATTCACCAGTCTTGCTTGGTAGTAACTTAGAAAAGCTTACTCAGACGGAAACCAAACTGCGTCTTTTGAGGGGAAGGCTAACTGATTTCGTAGAAAGTGATGATGCCAATAATCTGAAAAAATCTGACTCGCCACTTGCAGATGCCCTAAAACACTACGAGTCGTTTTTACTTGAGCTTACCAACACGTTAAATGAGAAAATACCGCAACTTGAAAAAATAATTCACAGAATCAGAGGAGAAAGTAGGGAAGCGCAGCAGCAAAAGCTCTTGTTAAAAGAAATTGTAGAGTTGTTCAACGATGAACTTGAGGAGCTTGATCTGGCATTCTGTGAGTTGAAGGAAAAGACAAGTGTATCATAAAATAATAAAATTATGATAATTTGTCTATATGAAAAAAAATTTAGAAAAGTTATATAAGATCTGGGGGCAGATTTTAAGCAAATGGCAGAAGCATCATTAGCAGCATTTGGCTCAGCAATTGGGGTTTCCATTGCATTGGCAGTAGTCTTATTTGCACTACGCGGCAAAGGTCATCCTGAAGCACTCGAGTAAACAGCCCTCTTTAGCTTTTTTACTTTTTTTACCTAGTTTACTTTTTGATACTAAACATTTCTGATAATGAAAATTGTTTGCCTTCGTGTCTTTTGATATAACATCTTTCATAATATTGGCAGCCTGAACATTCCAGCGACGGCTCAAGAATTGGCGCCTTTTTCTCTCCAATCAGATTGCTAAACACTCGCACTCGACGCAGTATCTCCTCAAACATCTTCTTTTCCCTTAATACTGAAAAAGACGACTCTCCTCCATCATTTGTGATGTATATGACTACGCCGTCAGTCTTGTTAAAAATCCACATACATGCATTAAGATACAAAATATCTGACGCAAAGGGCATTTCAGGAAGAGAGGAAACCATCTTGAAGAGAATTACAATATCGTCTACTATCATATCTGCTTGACCTTTGAACTTGATCTCATCTATGGCAAACTCGCCGACCTTGGAGCCATATGGTAGCTTTCTAATTAGGCCTTCAAATAAACTACCAAAAACCCTGTTTTCTGGTTCTAATCTATCAAACCTATCAAAATAAGATCTCCTCAAACATCGAACAACCTCATGCAGGAAAACTGTCTTGTTGTCTTGCGGATTGGACAGCTGCATCTCTGTTTCTTTTGTTATTGCATCAATGGCGCTAGAAACGGTATCCCTATAGTTTCTGTCCCCCATCATGATGCTTTTTCACTCCTTAGCTGAGAAGCCTCGTAAGTTGCTTTGAAATTCTATCGGAAAATGCAAGTGTGACAAAGTGCAAGCCAAAGCCAATTACTGCACCGACTAGAAGATTTGATGTAGTAAAATAGATCCCTAAAAACACGCCAAGTGCTGGAATTGTAAGAATTAAGGCCAAAAAGGTGCTAACCCAAACAGTGTTTACCAATACCTCGGCAGTAATTTCGGTTTTCTTTTTGTGAATCCTTATCATTAATGGCTTTACGAGCCCTGTACCATATATAATTGCAGATTACCCTTGTTCTTCTATTATGAGCCTTGACATCGTTGTTTGTGGCGCGATTTTTTGCTCAACTGCAAAGGCAATTGCAGAAATGTTTCTTACTTCATAGGCAGTAAGCTTTGTGATTCCAATAATTGTTGCAAAGCTGAACATTTTGGTAAATGATCTGTTTACTGCCTTGTAGATTGCCATCTCAAACGAATGCTCAAACTGCGATATTGCCTCAATACTGTCTTCTGTTTGTGGCACTAAATCCTTGTAGCGAGTCGTTAGGAGCTCATCTAGAACATTTTTTACAGAATCACAAGAGATCATCTTTCCAAGTAAATCTTGCGGAATGCTTGGAGTGTGGGTTACAATGAGGTTCTTTATCTGTTCTTCATCTAGACCCCAAAACTTGCCCCTCAAAATTGAAAGTATGTTATAAAAGTCAATGTCCATTCCAGCTAACCTGACTACGTCTCTGTCCCTAGAAATTCGAACGGCACGACCAAGTTGCTGATACAAAATTTTGTCAAGAAAAACATCAAAGATTTGGACATTTTTTTTCTCATTGTATAGCGCAGCTGCTTTTGCTACTTCCTCACCAAACTCAATTGCACCAAGGGTTGTAACTGCTTCTTCAAGATCCTTTGAAACGAGGGCTTTTACAACAATGTCTCTTTGGTTAATGAGCTCTTCTGCATGCAGGTTAAGGTGAGGCTCAATCTCTTCTTGTGATTTACCAAGTGCCTTTCCCTTCAGGATCTGCTTTAGGTTGGTAATGATGAATTTAAGATAATATACG
The DNA here is from genome assembly GCA_036396715.1 of Candidatus Nitrosotenuis sp. Lineage (GTDB taxonomy): Archaea > Thermoproteota > Nitrososphaeria > Nitrososphaerales > Nitrosopumilaceae > Nitrosotenuis. The sequence goes on along the minus strand of DASWKH010000051.1, from coordinate 721 downwards.
TCCAAAATATCAGAGTGACCGGCAGTTTTGCTAATTGAATAATGGATATCTGCAAGCTTACTTCTAAGCGCAGATTCGACTTTGGCTGCAGTAAAAGGCTTTGATATCTTAGATATTGCATCAGCATATTTCGTGTTTTTTATTCTTGTAATGAGCTCATCCAAATCTCTCGATTCTGCCAAAGTCTGGAGTTCTGCCCTTGTTAGCAGTCTTCCACGTTGGCTAAATGATTTTACTGATGCAAAAATCTTCTGTGAACCGGCAGAAGCCATTATTTTGTCGTGTATTTACAATGGATTTTAATGTTTGGGGAATTTTTGCCAAATTATTTGAAATTTAGTTGATGCTCTTAAGAAAATTCAACGCTTTTTCCTTTTCTGATTTGGACATGACAATAAAACTTTCGAGAAATTCCTTCTGAATCAAAATTGTCTCATCTGATACTTGCATAAATCGTGTCTTGTCAAATGGTAAAAGATCGTCAATCCTACCATCACAATATGCCTTAACATAGCTTCTAAACAAAGAATAAACAAATCGGGGAGCAAATTTTACCAAAGTTTCAATTTGTCCCTGAAATTCTTTATCGACATCATGGTGTTGAGTAAAAAATTTCTCCAAAATCTTCTCCCTACCAATAATCTCATCTAGTGCTACCGAAACCAAAAGCCCTTTGTTTGTAAGCTGATAGTAAGGCATGCCTTTTTCTTGCAATGCCCTA
>DASWKH010000050.1:0-9736 GCA_036396715.1 Candidatus Nitrosotenuis sp. | reverse complement strand
GGTTAACGTATCCCCAGCATCAATGGTAAGCGTATCTTGAGAGGATATCAAATATGTGCTGACTGAGCTTGGATATGACAACGAGCCAGAACCCAATGCGACATCATCTGGAATGGTGCCTACCAGGAACACATGTCCTGTAAAGGTGCCGGAGCCAGAATATGACGCTAGTGGGAAAACGTGTTTGAATGTACCGGTGCTGGTGATGGTTGCGTCCCTCCCGTTGTTGATGGTGTTTAAGTTGGTTATGGTGCCGGTGTTGGTTATGGTGCCAAAGACGGAGCTGAAGATGGTGACGCCGGTGTTGGTCAAGGTGCCGGAGTTGGTTATGGTGCCGGAGGGGTTGTTGATGGTGCCGGAGTTTTCTATGGTGCCACCGGAGTTGTTGGTTATGGTGCTCAGATTGGTTATGATGCCGCCGGAGGTGTTGAAGATGACGCCGGAGTTGGTTATGGTACCGGAGTTGTTGTTGATGGTGTTTGAGTTGCGGATAAAGCCGGAATTGGTGATGGTGCCGGAGTTGGTTATGGTGCCGGAGTTGGTTATGGTGCCGGAGTTGGTTATGGTGCTGAGGGGGTTGTTGTTCAAGGTGCCAAAGACGTTATTGATTGTGCCGGAGTTGTTGATGGTGCCGCCAGAGTTGGTGAGAGTGCTAAGTCTATTATTGATTGTGCCGGAGTTGTTGATGGTGCCGGAGTTGGTTATGGTGCCGGAGATGAGATTGTCGATGGTGCCGTCGTTGGTAATTGTACCGGAGTTGGTGAGAAGAATTATGGCAGATACTTCGACAACAATGCCAGCAGGAATCACCTTATCATCGCCAATATCTGGGACTTGTCCACCCCACGTAGCAGGATCATTCCAGTTTCCGCTTTGTACGGCAGTAAATGTAGCTGCATGAGCATCTTGTGCAGAAGATAAAACAACAAAGCCAAAGACAAGCAGGGCTAAGGTTGCAAATTTGGTGTCTACTTTGGGCAAATTATTTGCAAAGATGATTGGAATGTTGATTGAATTTTTCCCCAAGGCCAGTAGTGAGGTGCTAGAATAATGTTATATAAAACGGATCAATTTTTATAAAACAATAACCACAAATAACCACAAATAACCACAAATAAAGCTAGAATAGTTTTAGTAAAAATTCCAAAATACTTCGTGTTTTTAGCTCCAAACTATTCACTGAAAAGTTTTGCTTATCTTTTGTAAATTTCTCAGGCCATTAACTAGATTAAATCCGTCCTGACCCATACTATGAATTGTCTGTTTAATGCATATCCATTACACACAAATCGTCATTGAACAGATCTTAATCGTACAAAACTGATAAAATTTCTTAAAGAATTCCCACATACTATACAGAATTTTTAAAAGATATTAACGACCAAGACATAATAATATCAGAAACCCGTAAGGGGTGGGAATTGAACCCACGCATCCGGGTGAAACGGATCAGCGTTTTTCAGACGCTCGGCATAACCGGTCTTGCCGACCCTTACGTGATTCCAATTGTTTTTTACCAATAAAACATCATTGATAGATTCTCAGATTTTGAGATCTTTTAACAGATGATTATTTTGTTTCAGGTGCAGGCAAAACAATTGTAAATGTTGTTGGATTGGTTTTTGCAGATATTTTTCCACCGTGCTGATCTATGATGTTTTTGCAGCTCGTCAGGCCAAGGCCAGTCCCTTTTTGCTTTGTTGTGAACAAGGGATCAAAAATCTTTTCGATGTGTTCTTGCGCAATTCCTGGCCCTGAGTCCACCAACTCGATTATTACCGAACCTGGTTTTTTTGCAAACCTGACGTATATCTGGCCTTGCGTGTCCGCAATGGCCTGAAGCGAGTTGAGCAGGATATTTCCAAAAACTATTTCCATTTTGATTGCGTCGCACTTCAGAGTCAAGTCCGCGCTTGGAAAATTGATCTTGACGTTAGCCGGTATGCTCAGGGGCAGAATTGATGACTTGAGAATGCCAACTAGCGATGCAGGAGCCGTCTTTAGCGGGGTGCACTTGAGATAGTCCAGTACCCCATCGATTTGGTGGCTAATACGAAAAATGGAGTCATCCACCATGTCAAATCGCTTGAGGACATACTCGTCTATCTGCTTGCCCTCCTGAGTCCTAAGAATCTTTACAGTGTTTTTGATCATCGTCAGTGGGTTTTTTATGTCGTGTGCAAGCCTAGCCGAAAGCTCACCTATTGCAGTCATTTTTTCTGACGCAAGCAGTTTTTTTGTCTTTTCGTCCACCTCTACTTCTAGGTGGTTTTTGCGATGCTCTAGGTCTTCGTCTATTTTTGAAATCTTGAGTAGGTTTTGCTGAAGTGTCTCGTTTAGTTGCTTAGTTAGCTGTTTTTCTTCTTCGAGGTTTTTTTGTAGTAGCTTTGTCTTGTTTTCAGTAAACGCCTTTACGGCGTAAAGCGACTCGTCAAATAATTTTTTTATCTCTTTTGACTGCGCCAGTCGGTCATCTGAGTCACCATCCTGGTTTTCTTTTTCAACAACATCTGCAAATTCAGATGTTTGTTGCCCTTTGTTTGATTTTAAATCCTCAGATTCTTGTTCAAGAGTGTCTTCTGAGGCATTGTTTTGTGAGTCTTTTTTGAAAAACACGCTACGCTCTGTAAAGCTCATTGGATCCACACTTTTGGTTTGGAGTGATAGCTCCGAATCGCCATCCTTTCTGACTATGAACTTGCGCACACAGACAATGCGTGGCTTTTTTAAAAGGGATTTGTCTTTTTATTTGAACAAACAAAGTATGCACTTCATAATTAATGCAGTCTTTGTTAAAGACCATGCGGCAACAGGGCAAAATATTTGATTTTTTTGCACACACACAATGTTAATTCTGTTTTGATCCTAGAAAATAAAGTGACCAAAAACCCCACTGTCATAGTAGTAGAAGACGATGAGAACATGCTGACGGTATTTACGGAATGGATACGAATGTCAGGCATCTCCGTTTTGGCCACAGGCACAGACGGAAAGGACGCAGTCGAGCTGTTTGATGAGCTCAAGCCGGATGTCGCCATAGTAGATCTTATGATGCCAGAATACGACGGATTTTATGCAATATTAGGAATACGAGAAATCGACCCGAATGCAAAGATTCTAGTTTTAACTGCAGACGTCACAGAAAAAACAAAGAGGAGACTGGACCAGTTAAAATCGATTTCCCTAATGTACAAGCCATATGACTTGGATGACGTGGTGCACGAAGTCAAAAGGCTTGTCAGCGAAACTATTACAGTCTGATTTTTAAAAACATCAACGAACTTTATATAATTAGAAACCATAAGGTTGGTAGGAGTGGGATTTGAGCCCACGACATCTGAGCCTAGGATAAAACCATTTTTCAGATAGTCAGGGTATTGGTTACTGACCCCACCAAGATTTTTTTGTGTTTAGCTGATAAAACACTGCCTAACGTTTCTCAAATCTTGAGAATGTTTGGCTCAAGCAATCGGATTAATTTTTCAACAAATTTTTGCACAAGAATTGACACTGCTAGATAAACATCGATTCTAAAACCTTGATTAATGAAGCTGGATGACGACCTACGACTAAGTATCCTAGAAAAGGTAGGAATCTTTTCTAGCAGACTCGCCATTTCAGAGCCAAGAACTCTGCTGTCAACAGCCGAAGTCCTTGGCATGCCAAAGGAGCTGACCGTAGGAAGAAGGACGACAGCATACAAGTATTACGGCGTATCATACATGCAGCACAATCTAGTCTTCATAAATGTCAAAAAAATCCCAGACGAAAAATCACTTGATGACACCATTGCACATGAGTTGGTGCACCTGCGGTTCCCATATCTAAGCCATGGAAGGCGATTCAACAAGCTGGTACGACAGGTACTAAAAGGTAAAACATTTGCCCCATACCAGAAAAGAAAGATGCACTGATTTATCATTCTAAGAATTTCCAAATCTAAGATCGAAGGATCTTGCAAAACCATCCAAAATAAGATGTTTTTTCCAGCAGACGAGATAGTAGCTTTATATTTCCTAGGTTTAGGCTTGCAAGTAAATGGAGCTGCAACAAATCCTTCCTATCGGTGCAGCTATCGCATCTTTTGCCGTCGCAGCAGGCTATGCTGTTTGGGTTGGCAAACAAAAAGCTGGTACCAAGGAAATGATGGAAATCTCTGATGCAGTAAGGGTTGGCGCGTCGGCGTTTTTGAGGCGAGAAATGAAAATAATCATACCTATCGCAATAGGCCTCTCAGTGATAATTGGATACTTTATTGGTTTTTCAAACGGCGTGGCATTTGCAGTGGGCGCTGCACTTTCAGCAGTTGCTGGTTTAATCTCACTAAAGATAACGGTAAAGGCGGCAGTTCGGGCTGCAAACGCAACAGGCTCCGGAATTGGAAAGACGTTTGCCCTGGCATTTAGGGGAGGGGCCACTGTCGGCTTGGCAGTTCCTGCAATGGCACTACTTGCGCTAGCATTACTATACATGGCATTTCCAGACCCAATCACAATTGCAGGAGTTGGAATAGGAGCAAGCCTCATCGCACTATTCATCAGAATCGGTGGTGGAATTTTTACAAAGGCAGCAGACATGGGTGCGGACCTGGTAGGCAAAGTCGAAGCAAACATACCAGAAGACGACCCAAGGAACCCGGCAACAATTGCAGATAACGTTGGCGATAACGTAGGCGATGCAGCCGGCATGGGCTCCGATGTATACGAGTCATACATTGTCACAGTGCTTGCATCAATTCTCATTGGCGCACTAATTGGCATGCCAAAAATTGTAATTTACCCAATCTTGATTGGAGCCTCAGGACTCATTGCGTCAATTATCGGCTCTGCAACCATTGGCTCAAAGGATCACGCCGATGTGATGAAGCCGCTCAACCGCTCATTTTATGTTTCTGCAGCAATTGCCATATCGCTAAACTTTGTGTTTACGTATTTTTTTATCGGCCAGGACAGACTCTCATACGCACTCTTTGGCAGCACCGTAGTCGGCGTCATACTCGTCCCAGTAATTCAGAGGATCACCGATTACTACACCAACTACAAGTACAGACCTGTCATCGAGATTGCCGAGTCTGCCAAGTGGGGCTATGCATCACTTACGTTAATGGGAATCATAAAGGGGATGCAGTCGACTGGCCCGTTCATGATTGCACTAGTTGTGGCGTTAATCGTATCATTTTCTATTTCTGCAGCTGCTGCTCCAGACCCATCACAGGCCCTCATTTATGGGATCTTTGGCACATCCCTTACTGCAATGGCGATGCTGAGCCTTGCTGGAATCGTACTATCCATTGACGCGTTTGGGCCGATTGCCGATAACGCGGGAGGCATAGTGGAGATGACTGGCATGGGCGATGAGAACCGCAAGGTCACCGACCAAATTGACGCAGTCGGAAACACAACAAAGGCAGTGACAAAGGGGTTTGCAATAGCAAGTGCAGGTCTTGCTGCACTGGCAATGATCCAGGCATTCCAGTACGAGGCAAAACAATTCTTGGCAGAACATGCGACAACTACGTTTGCACATCTTTCGCCGGAAAACTTTGCCAAATTATCTGACTATACCCTGACAAACCCGGCAATCATAATCGGGTTGCTTGTTGGCAGTCTGATTCCGTTCATCATTACTGGCCAGCTCATTTCCGGCGTGTCTCGCGCGGCATCAAAGATGGTAGATGAGGTCAGGCGCCAGTTCAAAGCAGACCCCGAAATTCTTACCGGCAAGTCAAAGCCCGACTACGCCAAATGTGTTGATATTGCCACAGTCGCATCGTTAAAGGAGCTGTGGAAGTCTGCAAGCATTGCAATTGCTGCTCCGATTGTTTTGGGAATATTACTTGGACCCCCGGCAGTAGCAGGATTATTGATGGGTGCAGTAGTAACTGGAATATTTTTGGCGTTCCACCTGGCAAACACAGGAGGAGCTTGGGATAATGCCAAAAAACTCATAGAAATGAGAGGTCAGAAAGGAACAGAAGAGCACAAAGTTGCCGTAGTAGGCGATATCATCGGTGACCCATACAAGGATACAGCAGGGCCTGCTCTGAACACTGTGATAAAATTGCTAAACACGGTTGCAATCGTGTTTGTTTCTGCGTTTGTTGCCATACTAGTTTTGTAGAGTCAAAATTTAGTTTTATCAAAGGCATTATGCTAATATGATAATAAGATAGTCATAGAAAACTAAAATACCATTATCGCCAGAACGTCTCATGAAAATATTCATACTATTTGCGTTATTATTTTTTGTCTCGATATTGTTCCCAATCCAATTTTATTTCGCTGAAGGCCACTCTAGCAAAACTTTTCATGCATATACCAATTCTGCACCTAAAGTTAATGGGATTTCCAGCGTAGGTGAGTGGGAGATGGCAGATTCGTTTGAATATGACATGACGTTGCCAAATCAATATGGGAAAGGATCTTGGCCTTTACACATAAAATTATCCATAATGAATGATGCGACAAATTTGTATTTTCAGTCTACAATTACTGGACCATCCAATGTTGACTGGCATGCTAGCTGGGCAGAATATAGATTTGATAAAGAACATGATTCAAAATATGACCAAAATGAAGATATGTTGGTTATGTGGTCATCTACAGGATTTGAAGATCTAGTGAGTAATAATACTGATGTAAAAAATGGAGGGAAAAATGATGGGATGGGAGCAATGTTGAATGGCACCACGTACGAAACTATAGAAGTTATGCATCCACTATGTTCTGGGGATAAACTGGACTTTTGTTTGAAAGTGGGGGACAGAATAGGATTTGCGTTTGGTTATGGAGTTTTGGGAACTCAAGAATTTTGGCCATCAGCAGATGTTACTAACTTTGCAGACATTGTAATTGCAGGTGACAATTCAAAATGGAATGTAGGGGAGGTACGATGGGTTGAGAAATTCTATTCAGCAATAGGAACTGGAGTAGTACGTGTAAATGATCCTAACAAGGACCTAGATCCAGAGATATCGGATAACTTCCAAATCGATGTCTGGTCAGACTCAGATGTTGAAGGCATTACACTTACGTTAGAAGAAACAGACGCATCTACTGGAATGTTTGAAGGGACTGTATTTTTCACCAAAACCGACGATTCATCTGGAAATAAACTTAGAGTCTCAGAAGGTGATAAAATAACTGCAAGATATGTAGACACAACACTACCTAACCCATTCACGACTGCAGATAAACTCCATATCGAAGATATAGCCATCATTAAAGGCAAGAATGTATGGAGTTTAGGGGAGATTGAAGGGAAAAATCTAGATCTTGTGAACAATGATGGAATAATTGTTTTCCCACCAAATATTGAGAATTACTTTCCCGTAAACAAAATCATACGTGAGAAAAATTCCAAAGACCTAATTCCTCCCGGAAGATTCAGTGAATATGAAATAGCGAAGTATGATGGAGAGAATCTAACGCTTAGAAAAACAACAAGGATCATTATAATCACTCATGATGAATTTGTTTCTATATTTGGTGAGGATCGTGTGATAGAACCATTACAGATCAACACTCGCACAGTAACAATAGATGACAACTATATCCTTGCAAAGATAAATTCAGCACTATCAACCTGCTCACAACAAAATCCTCAAAAAGTGTTTTGCAATAGCAGTACTGTTGAACTAAAAAATCTAATCTCAGAAAAAATAGGAACCCATACCATTAATGAAACTCTGGTATTGAGAAAAATCATAACATACCCAAAAGATGGCGAAATAACAAATTCAACTCCTTTTGCATCAATTATACCCATCAAGTATAATGATAACAGTCATGGGAAGAACGAACAGATCAATGTGATTTTTCCTACAACAGATTTTGGCGTAGGTAAAATTGGTGGCCAGTATGACCCAATTCCATTTGCCGATGCCACCACTGGACAATTTCAACAATCTGCCGACACATACAATCTAACTTTTCTTAATGGGTTTACTATAGGATACGGATTTGAAAGAGAATGGTCCTATGAATATGATGTTTTAAGCATGATACCAATTTCTGCTGATTTGCATATCGAAAATGGGTTAGGAATAGGCTTACGAATACCAATACAAGTAATAATGAAAATTAATCCAATAATACAAAATCAACAGACAACTAATGAACCAGAATATGAAGTGAAATACACGATCAACACGCTGGATCTTGACGAGCGAAGATATCAAGAAATTGGATTGCCATCAGGACAGGAATTTGCTGGAAAAGAGTTTAAAATCTATTTGGGCCCACGGTTAGATTTTGTGATAAAAATATTTGGAGATGAATTTTTTGAACAAGATGAAAGTTTAGTTCCAGTTGATGTACCAACCGCCACAGATTTTGCACCTCCACTAGGTACAAAGACTACGATCACTGATTACCAATTACCGTGTGATTGGACGCGTACATGTTTTGATTCTCCATTAGTCAGTGGTGGATTATACACTGGAGCCAAAGTTGATTTAGCAGGTGAAAAAATAACAATTGATAGTACATTATTAAATCCCATAGACAGAAATTCAGAGAAATTCACATTTATGAGCATAGGCGAACAAAGAACTCAGGATTCAATGATTGAAGTTAGTGACAATACAATAATATCCTCTGAAGATCAACAATACATTCCGTACGGAGTAGAACTACAAAATGTAGAATACCGATCAGATTTGGATGTTATACCAAGAATTATGTTGCAAACTAAAATAAATCCTTGGATTTTTCCACTAAACTTGTCCACAGACTGGATAGACTTGCCTGGAATCCAATTTAGCGAAGTGGTATTTGAAACACATGCTAATACTGATGGAATATTCAAAACAACAGATGGCAAATATGTTGTCCCAGAATTTGGAATGATTACTGTGATTATACTAGCATTTGCGCTCGTTAGTATAACACTGATAAACAAAGTCCAATCCTTACGTATGAACTAAGATTTCAAAAAGTTGATCAGTTCATTTTGTTGTTTAAGACGCAACATACTTGCTTTGTCAAATAAGAATTTCATAACTTAGGATCTAACGAGAACTTTAACTACTTAATAATACCCATTACTTACAATTTGGAGACAACTGCGCCAAGACCAAGAGGTGTGTTTAGTTACAAAGTACTTGCAGCCATATTTGGTCTTGCAATAACATGGCATGTAATCAACAACATTGTTCAACCAGAGGAAGGTACCTACGACACCTTTGAATTAATTCTGACTTTGAGCTATCCTGTAACCGCGTTCGCCTCATTTCATGTTGCTAAAAGATATTGGCATTCTGAAATATTTGGAAAGGCATACCTTTCTTTAGGACTAGCATTTCTGATGTATTTTTTTGGTGATGTGGGTTATTTCTATCAAGAGAATGTTATGGGTGTAGAAGCATATCCTTCGTTTGCAGACATTGGATACTTTGCATTCTATCCCTTTGCCATGTATCATTTGCTCAAAAATAGCCTATATTTTAAGCGCAAATTCGAAATGAAGACAAAGGCGTGGATATCTGCATTTCCAGTTGTAATGGTTGTATCATATTCGATACTTTCTTTATCCATGGGTGGTGAATTCAATTTTGATTTTTTCTATGGACTTTCTTTTATCTCACTTAATGCCACCGTACTTGCATTTGCCATCTTGGGGGCCCAGGTATTTCGTCAAAGCGCCCTAGGACCCGTATGGGGATTGATCGTGTTGGGCATGATCTTCTATACAATTGCTGATGGGTGGTACTATCATCTTGAGATCTTTGAACAGT
>DASWKH010000049.1:0-15149 GCA_036396715.1 Candidatus Nitrosotenuis sp. | reverse complement strand
CAAGCTTCATCGAGTCCAAGGCAAGTGCGCGTCCTGCGGCCTGTGGAGAAATTATGCCTGCATATCCTAAGAGACTATCACTCATCGTTGTCTTTCCGTGATCAACGTGTGCTATTACACCAAAGTTTCTGATATTTTCCTTGTTTTTAATTATCTTTAGGATCTGTTCTGTTGCCTTGTACTTCATATTTGAATCAAGTCCTTGATGAAGGTGTATTAAATCTTATGTCAATGAAACGTAGATTTTAGAAAAAATTAGTAAATCATCGTCGAGCTCGCATTTCTGAATTTTTTTTCGATGATGAAATGACAGTCATCTAGCTGTTTTCTTTTTGCATCATACAATGTCATGAGCTGCGAAACAAATGTGTAAAAGATCACTTGAGAAATCTTGTCAGCTGTCATAATTGATGGATTATACACTGATAAGCCAAGTTTTTTTAGCTGGGCTACAAGCTGTTTGTTGTGTCGATTTGTTTTCTCGAAAATTATTACAGTGTCGCCTTTTTTTGCAGAAAACAAGCTTGCATGTGAGAATTGTTCAATTCTTTCATAATGTGCATCAGAGCCCAATACCTCATACAGTTTGGCAGATGCATACATGGCAAGCGGGTATGTATGTTGATTACCAATTACATATATTTTATTTTTTAGCAATATTTTACATGCTTGGCTTTGTGCCTCCATGAATAGTTTTTTTGCAGATTTAATCCTAAAATCAAAGACAAGTGACACGCACATAAGCATGCTTGCAAGAAAGCCTATGCTTCCTGACGTGAGAACATGTGAATCTTGGTATCTTAGTTGTATTGGTTGATTGCAAGACTTGGCAAGTGGGCTGATTCTGTTTTTTGTGATGGCTGTGGAATTATTTGCCAGTTTTGCGGCCCTGATGTTTGATATGGTGTTACCAGATACGGATACAAAATAGGCAAACTTTCCTTGTACTAGTTTTTTATTTTTTATGATGTCGAGTGGATCCAGTGCCTTCACTCGAAAATTAGAAAACGATTCTGCAAGCATTGCTGAAGCTAACGAGTCGCCGGTTCCGCAAAACACCGTCTTGTCTAATCGTTGCTGACTGAGTGGTTTTTGCAGTTTTATCTTTTGTAAGAATCCGACTTGGAGACTGATGTCTTTTTCATATGCTTCAATCGTGTTCATATTTACGATTTGTTACCACAACCTTAAGTTCTTACTGCTCAAAAACCAAATTTTTGTTTGGGTGAATCGAACAGCCTACACTATATTGTTTTGCGCAAAATTTTGTTATTATTGCTAAAACAACAACGACAATATGGTTCTTTTCTTGTCACTGCCGAAGATCTCATACACCCACCCATTTTCATAAACAAAACCTCCACACTTTACGACGCAGCTGAAAAGATCCTAATGCATAACATCTCTGGAATCATAGTCAATTCACGTGAAAAATACGACATCATATCACAAAAAGACATCGCAGGTGCATTAATCTCAGAGAAACAAAACATTAGCAGTATCCCAGTTTCGCAAAAAATGCAAGAACTAGTCATGGTTGATCAGTATGCGCCAATCTCAAACTGTGCTGCTCTGATGTTAAGCAAACGGACCAATGCGCTAGGCGTCAAGGATCACAGCGGAGTAAAGGGAATCATGACAAAGCACGACCTAGTCAAGTTTTTTCAGCAAAACATCGTAGATGAGACAAAGCTTGCAGACATTATGTCGGTTGGAAGCTTTTTTGTGCCTCAGACTACCACGTTGTATAACGCACTCACAAAGATGCTCGATAATCAGATATCACGTCTGTTAGTCAAAGATGAAAATGGCAAATCAATTGGAATTGTGACATACAAGAGTTTTTTGCGTCACACAATATACAACTCCAATAGATACGACGATACAGTATTTGCCACGGGTTTTGGCAAGACCTGCACAGTGGGCGAGATAATGAGAAAACAACTGATCAGCATTTCAATACAGACAAGCCTTGCAAAGCTTGCGAAGATCCTAATCGATTATAGAATCCATGGTGTTGCAGTAACACAAAATCAGAAAATCGTTGGTTTTGTGACAGAAAAAGACATAGTAAGACAACTTGCCAAAATCCAAGTTTAAGACAGTATCAGCAGCATGTAAATTGATGCCATCTCTGCAGCCTGTCTGATTTCGATGCCTCAGTGCGCCGTAATTACCTATGTGGTAAAGATCATTGAGGGGGTTAAGATATATTGTAGGCTGATTACTCACAAGTAAGACGAAGTGGAGGTGTAAGAATGAGCTTTAACGATAATTCCGATCGACCAAGTCGACGATTTGGCGGTGGAGGATATGGCGGCGGTGGACGTAGACGTTTTAACGATAGACAGTTTGACGATACTCCAAAACCAGTAGAAACTGGTAAAGAGTACGATGTATCCATAACCGAAACCAGCAGACAAGGAGACGGAATCGCAAGAGTAGAAGGATTTGTCATATTTGTAAAAGGCGGACAGCCTGGCCAAGAAGCAAAAATCAAGGTCACGCAAGTTGGCAGACGATTCGCTACTGCAGAACTAGTTTAGATACAGAATCTAAAATCATTACAGACCAGGTTAATACCTGCCTGTAAAATTTTAATATTTTTTTAAAATTTTTCTAATACTCAATGATTGAATTTCTCAAGTTTAGATAACGCTATTTATAATCAAATTTTAAAACTAAAACATGAAGATCTCAGTAGGGCACACGCCAGATGCTGATGATGCATTCATGCTTTATGGAATGCTAACAGGCAAAGTACCATCGGTAGAGTTTACCATTAATCACGTAGTTGAGGACATTGAAGCCCTAAATAAAAAGGCGCTAAAGTATGAGCTTGACGTTACTGCCGTTTCGGTTCATGCTTGTGCACACCTTCCCAATTACACAATTTTGCGGAGTGGTGGCAGTTTTGGAATTGGCTATGGACCAATTGTCATTGCCAAAGAAAACATAACACATGAAAAGCTCCGAACATTAAAAATTGCAATTCCTGGAAAAATGACTTCGGCATTTTTGCTTCTGCAGTTAATGATTGGCAAATTCGATTATTTTGAGATGAATTTTAGTGACATTCCAGAGGCTGTACGCGAGGGTAAAGTTGATGCAGGCCTAGTAATACATGAAACCCAGCTTTCGTACGAGCAGGAAAGCTTGCAAAAAATACTAGACGTTGGACAATGGTGGGATAAAACCACAAACGGTCTCCCAGTTCCTCTTGGCACAAATGTGATGAGCAACAAATTTGACAACACTACAATACAAAAATTCGATGATTACCTACAAGCGTCGATTCGATATGGTCTTGAGCATCAGGACGAAGCATTACAGTACGCCATGAAATACAGCCGGGGTAAGCCAGCCGATCTTATCAAAAAGTTTGTCAAAATGTATGTAAATGACATCACAGTTGAGATGGGCCAATCAGGCGAGGCGGCAATAAGAAAGATGTTCGAGCTTGCAGTAAAACAAAACCTGATCGAGCCATTTGATATAAAAATAAGTCAAAGAAGCTAACACAGTCTGCATAAATAACAGGTCACAGCATTTTCATGCAATACCATTACCACCTTTTGATATTACAAGTACGTGTGTTAGCTTCAGGTATGAATCGTCGTTTTATAAAATAAAGGTGATCAGTACCAACCTTTCATTATGTTTAATTGATTCATCAAAAATAAACAAACGTTTCAAGCTTGCAAGCAAAATTTTTGTATTCCAAACAGGTGTTTGGCAAAAACATATTTTAATTAATCGTAAAGTGGTAAGGAAATAATGGTACTTGTGGATAAAAGAATTCTTGGTGGCGGGCTGGCAATGATCATTGTTGGTTTGTCGCTGCTAGCGTACCTAAACTCCATTTCGCCTCTTGGCACCCCAGAAATGACAGAAGAACAGGAAATAGACCTGATGCTAAAGCAGCAGGAAAACAGGGATTATACCAATTTGGCTGGCTTGTTAGCAGGTGTTGGATTTTTGCTAGTTCTGATCAGTTTTGGAGCAAGAAAGCGTAAAGGCGGCGCAAAGATGATAGAAAAGAAACCGCCTGCATAAAGACTTAATCGATTTCACATTAGATGAATTCATGGTTCACGCAGAAATTAGTGTTTATCCCATCGGAACCGATTCTACAAGTGTCAGCTTTTACGTAGCAAAGGCAATTGATGCAATAAAGGATCTCAAAATCAAACATCAAATCACCCCAATGGGAACAATTCTAGAGGCAGAAAGTGCAGAACAAATCTTTGAGGCTTCTAAAAACATTATAGAGGTAATTCATAGACTTGGGGTAAAACGAGTCGAGATAATACTAAAAATAGACTCTAGAAACGACAAAAAGCAAACGATGAAAGAAAAAATCCAGTCCCTCGAAAAACATCGTTAAAAGGTTCGAATCGTCCTAAAATAGGTATCACGCTGAATTGGTTGTCTGCCAATTTCCTTTACCATTTCTGCAAGCTCCAAAACTGAAGAATTAGTGGGTTTACCTGCTGCCCGGTAAATTTCCTCAGAAAACGCAGTGCCAACCAAGTCGCTTCCACCATTAGACAGTGCAACTTGTGCAAGCTTTTTTCCATATGCAACCCAGTACACAGACACGTTATCGAGCGCACCAGCAAGCATCAATCTTGAGGTTGCAATTATTTTTAGATCATATATTGATGAGCACTCGTGCTTTACGAGATTTTGTTGTTCAAGCTCTGTGTTGTCAAGACTGAACTTAAGTGGGATGAATGTGATGAACCCTCCTGTCTTTTTTTGTAACTGGCGTATCTTGATGAGGTGGTCAATTATGTGCTCTGGTTTTTCGATGTGTCCATAAAGCATGGTTGCATTGCTTTTGATTCCAAGGCTGTGCGCCTGCTCTATTGTGTCAAGCCATTCTTGGCCTGAGCATTTGCCACGAACTATCTGGTTTCTTATTTCAGGGTGGAACAATTCGGCTCCACCACCAGGCATCGTATCAAGGCCTGCCTCCTTTAGCCGCAATAAAATTTCTTTTACCGAATTCTTGGTAAGCTTGGAAAGATAGAAAATCTCTGCTGCAGTGAAAGCCTTTATGGTAAGATCTGGATGATTCTTTTTAATTATTTTCATCATGTTTTCGTAATAGTCTAACGGCAGATTTGGATGAAACCCACCTACAATGTGGACTTCTGTTGCGCCCATGTTTTTTGCCACTGCGACCCTTTGTTCAATTTGCTCTGCTGTAAGCGTGTAAGCATCATTCTCATCACCTTTTCTGTAAAAGGCACACATTTGGCAGCTTGCAGCGCAGACGTTTGTGTAGTTCATGTAGTATGATGCTGCAAACGTCACCTTGTCCCCTACCAGTTTCTTTCTTACCAAGTCTGCTGCTGCTCCGACCATGAAAAGATTGTCATGGTTAATCAATTCCAAGCCATCTTTGTGCGATAGCTCATCTCCAGCTAGCGCTTTCTCAATTGCTAATGATTCGCTGACTAGTTCCCGAAGCAACAGCTCGACTTGGCAAATTAGTCAATATAAAATAAACTGACTTGAGATACAGCATTCCACACCAATCTCAAAGGTTAAGTTAGGTAAAGTGGTAATTCCTGTATGGTATTACCGCTAGTTGACGAACATAAACCGAAGTGTTACCTTTGCAATGATGTCTTTGAGTCCATAGAAAAACTACGGGAACACCAAGAAAGCACCCACCGTGAATTTGTTAGCTATCATAAGGGCCAAAAGCACGAGCCAGCACCTGGCGATGTAACAATATTTTAGATTTAATTTTTGGATACTGGCTTGTAATTTTCATTTTTTTCATCAAGTATCTTTTGGGCGATTCCCTTGCTTATTTTCGCCATATCGTAACTACTATCTATAGTCAGAGCTTTTTTGAAGTGCTTTAATGCTTCTTTTACTAACCCTTGCTCTCCAAGCGAGAGGCCTTTGTATGCAAAAGCCATAGCACATTTTTTGTCAACAAAGATGGCCTGATCATAGCAGGCGATTGCCTCCTGGAACCGCCCTAGGCTGTGCAGTACTGAGCCCTTGTTCAAAAGGGCAGTGACGTTTTGTGGTGCAAAAGATACTGCCTTTTGGTAGCACCTGAGTGCCTGCTTTAGTCTACCTAGGTTCTGTAATGCCACGCCCTTGTCGATTAACACATCCAAATTATCTGGTTGTTTTCTTAACGCTTCACTATACAGTAAGATTGCTTTTCTGAATTTTCCGTCTTCACATAGCAAAGATGCATCATTCAAAATTTTTTCAACGTTGTTCAATTACTTATTTAGAAAAATGTTTGCGCACATATAATTTGTCTTTCATCAAAACAAAACACACCTATGATGCATATTTATCGGCAGGATCGAGTTGTAGCGCCTTGTTAAAGCACTCTAAGGCATCATCATACCTGCCCATGCTTCGTAACGTCACTCCTTTCTGATTCCAGATATCGGCATTGTTTTGATCCAGCAAAAGCGCCTGCTCAAAATACGAGAGGGCGTCCTCAAACTTGCCTTCAACAAGCAGTGTTTTCCCCTTCTTGATTAGTTCATCCACAGACATAGGAGTTATAGGTCATCAAGCTTTTTGTGATTTTCTAGTATGTCCATGTCTGTTCACAAAGAACAAACTAGAGTTAAAACCACATCAAATCGCAACAAAAATCGAGTTTGAACATCTTAATTGCCGAAGACAACCAGTTTACAGCGACTCAATATGACCGAATTTTACGTAGGTATGGTCACAGCATCACAATAACTAAGGACGGTTCAGAATGTCTTCAAAAATACCAAGAAAAGCTGAAAAGAAAAGAGTTTGAATCCCTTGACGTCAATCCCTTTGACGTGGTTGTTTTAGACCAATCCATGCCAAAAAAGAGTGGTTCTGAGGTTGCAAATGAGATTCTAAGTGTCAAGCCAACCCAGAAGATAATTTTTGCATCTGCTTACGCCTTAACTGGCAGCAATGAGACAAAAAGTCTAGAAGACAAAGTCGAATACTTACAAAAGCCGTTTTCTCTCAACTCGTTTGTGCAAAAAATTCAGGGACAGTAATCAAACTTTAACAAACTCACGACACGTACATTTGTCAATTAGACACGATTCGTAGTTTCGCATGTGGTCATAAAGCAGATGACCGCACCTAGAGTTTTGGCATGTCCTCATCTTTTTTTCCCTTTGCACTACTTTTTGAGCAATAAAGTTAGCCTTTTCTTTAGTATAGTGTTTTTTGTCAAGATAATACTTGACTACTCTTCCATAAAGCTTGGTAAAATCGAAATTCTTTTCAATCATTTTACAACATATATACACAATGGATGAATTTATCGTCTAGTAGGCTATAGCTAAAAATCCTTTTAAAAATTGCTGATAACCTTTAATATTTGTAAAGCATTAATGATAATCAATGGTCTTAGATAAAACAGATGTTAAGATCCTAAAAAATTTGCTAGTAGATGCTCGACTATCATCACGACAGATGGCACTAAAGCTTGGCATGTCAACAGTTACCATCCTTACCAGAATAAAAAAAATGGAACAAGAAAAAATAGTCAAAGGCTATACTGCGATAATAGACCATGAAAAGCTTGGCTACGATTTGACTGCCATAATTGAGATATACACAAAAAAAGGCAAGATGGTCGAAATTGAACAAGAGATATCAAGTCTGGAAAACGTCTGCGCTGTGTATGACGTTACCGGCGAGTCCGACACGGTGCTTGTCGCCAAGTTCAAAAATAGGGATGACCTAAGCAAGTTTGTCAAAATGATATCATCAAAACCAAACGTAGACAAGACTGTAACAAACATAGTTTTAAACACGGTAAAAGAAGATTTTAGGCTAGTCTGAGAGCAGGCCATATGCAAAAATTAATAAAATTTTAGCCAAGATCAGTCATACATGACAAAAGCCATCATTGTGTTGTTTTTGATTGTTTATTCATTGGTTTTGCCAACTGATGGTTTTTTCATTCATTCCGGCTTGCTTGATGCGGCTGCCCAGCAGTCACAAGTAATAATAGAAGATCGTAGCTCCCAAGAAATCTTTGAGTACTACAATCCAAATGAGGTGCACTTGGCAATGGCAATAATTGCAGCTGCACTAGTTGGCGTGTTTTTGTATTTGGCTCGCGACATCATTTTACGCAAAAAAACCGAATACGAGAAAAAAGAATTCGCATCAAAACAGAACCGAGACTATGAAAAGTACCATTCAGAGTGGACCACGGACAGTGACGATATTTTTGAAGAAAAAAAAGAAAGTGCCGAGGCAAGAGAGTTTAGAAAAATGCTTCAAGACTCAAAATTCCCAAATTACTACGTAGTACTTGGAGTGCCACCAAACGCAAGCCAAAATGAGATCAAGACAAAATACAGGCAGCTGGTAAAAGAATACCATCCTGACAAAACCAGGGATGAAAAGACCGCGGCGGTACTAGCTGAGATTACCAAGGCGTATGACGTCTTGTCGGATGAGGAAAAAAGAAAAACCTACGATAAGTACTACAATGCATCAATCGGATAACTCAGTTCCAATCACAACCAAATTAAGCTCAAGGCCAGAACTCTTCTGCACATAATTTGTCAGATTTGCAAAAATTACCATCTCTTTTTTGTTTGTGTCAACTATCACATTTGTCAAGAGACGGATTTTTTCAAAATCCTGGTTTGGTCCAAGCATGGTCTTTGAGAGAACGTTTGCCACAGCAAGATCAGAGACTTTGGCTTTTACTTTGAACGCCATCTTTTCAGAAAAATACACGCCACCTCTTGTAGTCGGCTTTGTCACCGGAACCTCCGAGTATGTCAGCTCAATCGAATCGACCTTGTATGACGCATCACCAATTTTCATCATACATGGCACTTGGTTTTGGCACTCTGCTAATTTGAAAAGAATGTTGCCGTCAATCCCCATATAATAAATGGGAAAAAAATTCCCGTATGAGTCTTACTCTCCTAGAGTTCAAGCATGCCAGATTGCAGTGTTTTGAGTTTTGTGAGTAGCTCGATTTTTATCTCCTTGCAGGCAGCCCTAGCCTCGTTCTGTGAGATCCCAAAATCACTTTGAATCTTTTTGTAAATTATTGTTTTATCTGAGCAGCCGTCATCTAGGAGTTTTGTTATTTCAGATTTGATTTTTGTCTTATTTTGTTTTTGTGTGCTCAATGTAATTTTTGCTGAGGCACAATAGAATACTGTGTGTGTGTACAGATCCCCCTGACAGATTGTTTGTCCTCATCAAAAACACACATTTTCAATATCGGGCCCAACTGTTTGAGCTTGGTTGTAAGATTTGCACAATATCATGCAGTTTTTACAAAGAATTGCTGAACAGTCAGCTACAGATTTAAAATAGTGTAGACTATCGTTACACTAATGCAAGCTTTCGCTACGCCTCAGACTTTGCGAGGTGAGATAATCAATTTAGCATCTTCCTGCGGGTTGGAAAAGCCGTGTTTTACTCACATGCTAGATTACACCATAGAATTATTCGAGTCGCAGGGGCTTGGTAAAGACTACTACGGTTATCACAACATCACACATGAGTTAGAGGTAACCTATGTCTCCCTTATTGTCCTAAAATGGAAAAGCATTCTCAACAACATAAGAGAAGAAGATTTCAAGTATCTTTATGCTGCAGCATTGTTTCATGATTTCGATCCGCAAAAAAGCGTTGACAAACCACACGAGGAAAATGTCATCAAATTTTTGGAGCGGGATAACAAGGTCAAACAATTATGCAAAGATGCAGAACTAGATTTAGATATAATCAAGGCACTAATCCATAGGACTACATATCCTTGGAAAGGCAATCTAAAAGAAGAAGCAATATCACACATCAAAGAACTATTTGAGAGATCCCAAATCACAAAGAACAATATGCAAGCACAGGATTACTATATGAAGCTAGGATGGCTTTTATCAGTAATTGACAGAGTTAGCGGTTATTCGCTTGGTGACTTTGTAAAGGCGATGGACATGGCAAAGAAAAATGCCCACGCACTTGCCTGGCACCCCTCACTTATTGTAAAACGTTCCGTTGCATATTTTGAAGATTTGTTAAATGATGAGTCTGAGATGTGTGACACTGTACTTCGCGCACTTCCAAGACATATGAGAAAAAACTTTATGGATGTTGTAACTGGGTTTCTGAATTTGCGACAACAAGAAATTAAAATCCAATCCGATTATCTGTATGAGAATTTGCAGTTGATTCCAAAAATAGAGTCTATGCGAATTAGAAATGATTCTGATTTTGTCAAAACACTTCTTGATATATACGGCGAGCTGCCAACACCACTTCAAATTGACAGGGAACATTTTGAAAATACCGTAAAAGAGCCAAAAACAATACTAAACACACTTAGACTTGGAAATTCGGATGGCCCGATAATCGGCTTTGCAAAAGGCGGGCCACTTGAAAACTATCAACTGCGTCAAGAAATATCAGATGAAAACTATGGTAAAAACAATACAGTATTTTTAGAACCAATTGCGCTAAAGATGGGGTACTGGGGCTTACAAGGTGGAAGCGAGATGAGACATTTGTTTACTATGCAAGCACACTCGATGAACTACACATTTTTGACAAGCTTTGCGCTAAGAGACGTCATTCAACGAAGAGTTGAAAACAATGAAAAAGCCGAATTCGTCGTCAAGTTCGACCCAGAGCGCTGGGATTATTACAGAATCGAGCTTTAGTGCAAGGATAGAATTTGGTTAATTGCTCAAGGATTTTCTAATCCAAACTCTTTAGTAGTACACAATTTTGTATTCAAACGTGCCGAAAACAGTAGCATTTTTTGTAATTTTTCTTTTAATTTTGCTGCCATTTCAGAACGTTTTTGCCCTAGAGGGTACAGAACGAATTGAATTAAGGAATCCACGCCTAGTAAATGCCTTTGGTGAATCAGTATCTCAAAACATAAACACACACCAACAGGTCCGGGTTCAAACCGATGTCACAAACAAGCAGAACATACCACAGAACTTTGCCTACATAGTTCAAATTCTAAATGAGGACAAAGTCACTCTAAAGCTTACATGGTTTGCAGCAACACTGAATCCGCATCAAACATTGTCCCTCGCCATTTCTTGGGTTACCGACAACCCCGGAACATACACTGCTGAGATCTATGTTTGGGACAGCATAAAGGATGCATATGCACTTACACCCCCCATAGAGCTAAAAATCATTGTAAGCTAAGAACTTTGGATTTCTAAAACTAAATATAACTTCTGCGCAGATCAGCTCGTTGAGCTTAACTACTGCGCAAAAGAAAATTGTTGCAGGATCATTTCTTGGTTGGTCACTTGATGGTTACGATATTGTACTTATGCTTTTAGTCATCCCATCGATAAGCCAGCTGTTTTTTCCATCAGAAAATCCCATTTTCAGCATCATCGCCACATTTGCATCATACACCATCACTTTGATAATGAGGCCTCTCGGTTCAGCGATTTTTGGAATCTATGGCGACAAGTTTGGCAGAAAGCGAGCAATGATCATTACAATTTTAGGTTTTTCTTTGGCAACATTTTCCGTCGGACTGCTTCCCACCTATGCCACAGTTGGAATTATGGCCCCGGTTCTTTTGATAATGATTCGCCTAATCCAAGGAATATTTGCCGGTGGTGAGTGGGGCAGTGGTGCAGTCATTACCATCGAAAGCGTGCCAAAACAAAGAAGGGGTACAATATCTGGATTCTTGCAAAGCGGTTTTTCATTTGGTTTTCTTTTAGCAGCCATCGCATTTCAGATCATCACCACGGCATTTCCCGGAGAGGCATTTGAAGAATGGGGTTGGCGAATTCTGTTCTTTACTGGCATAATACCTGGTTTTGTAGCATTGTTTATTCGACTCAGCATGGATGAGTCTCCCCTATGGATAGAAAAAAGCAAGGAAGACAGGCTTGAGCGCTCACCACTAAGAAAGATTGTTTTTGCAAAAGAGCATAGGCGTGAGTTTTTCCTGTGTGCGTGCATAATGACAGGCCTAGTCTACATGTATCACGGATCCATTTCCATACTTCCCACATATTTGCAGCAGTTTGGCCAAATTCAGAGAGGCGAAGTAGCACTAGTCATGATTTACGCTACAACATCCTCATGGCTCGGAATGATAATGACTGGGTGGCTTTCACAAAAAATTGGAAGAAAAAATTCCATACTGTGTTTTGTAGCTGCATCGGTTCTAGTTTCAATACCTCTTGCCACCATGATTTTAGCAAACGGTATGCTCGTAGTTTTTTTTGTAATTGTGTATGCATTTGTCGTTTCGACCGCATCCGGACCAATTCCTGCATTTTTTTCAGAGAGATTCCCAACGCAGATAAGAAACAGTGCAGCTGGCTTTTCATACAACGCAGGTCTCATCTTTGGCTCATGGTCACCCCTAATTGCACTAAGTTTGATGTCAAGTGTTGGAAAGGATTTGGTTTCAGTAGCTCTTGGCATAAACATCATAATTGGCGCAATAATTGTTATAATTCCAACCATCCTTAGCAGAGAGACAAAAGACGTTGAGCTAGATTGACCGTTTTGTTTGGAAAAACTGGCACAAAACATAGTACTTCATTTTAGATCGCTACTCCACAAGCGTGTTAAATAATTTTTACAGCCTTCCGCTAATATCAGATCTTTCTAGTATTCATATCATGATAGGCTATTGCGTCAAATGCAGAGCAAAACGAGAGATGGCTGGCACAAAAGCAGTCACCCTAAAGAACGGAAAGCCTGCAACAAAAGGAACATGTCCTACATGTTCAACAGCTATATTTAGAATCGGAAAGGCATAAGCCTTTTCTACAATTTTTTAATCAATAATTCCACTCTGAGGAGTTTCCATTCCACAATGAGCGAAACGGTCGTGGGTCTTGCCCAATCTCCTCTTTGATGCGATTTTCTAGTACAAAAAACATGTTTTCTAGCGCATCTACACCACCATCGGCAAAAAGCTCCTTTCCTATCTCAGTTATTCTCGTCTTTTTTTGAGTCATGTCTGCAGAGGACGGATTTTGGAGGCAAAAGGTTAGCAAGTCAATCATTTCTTCTTCTAGAAGAAAGTCCATAGCAAAGCTTGATTAAATTTGTAATAAATAGTATTTTACTGATTTGAGACAAAATAGTATCATGAGTGTCAAAATTCTTTTGATTTTTGTATCTGCATTACTCGTACTAAATACAAATGGTGTTTTTGCACAAGAATTCCCAAGCTACAACCTCAAAGTTGAAACAATCGCAGAAAATTTGGAGGTTCCATGGGCAATTGCATTTTCCCCAGATGGCAGAATTTTTTTCACTGAAAGGGATGGCAATGTTCGCATCATCGAGGATGGCATCACACTACAGGAACCAGCACTGACACTAAATGTAGGACGTATAGAAGGTGGGCTTTTGGGACTTGCACTAGACCCTGAATTTGAAAAAAACCATTACCTGTATCTCTATTACACATATTCAGAGTTACTGTCTACATACAACAGAGTTTCAAGATTTACTGAAAATGACAACAAGTTATCAGACGAGTTTGTGTTGATTGACAAAATACCGGGAGCTGCAGTACACGATGGCGGCAGAATACGTTTTGGACCAGACAACAAGCTGTACATAACTACAGGAGATGCGGCAAATGCGCCGCTTGCACAAGATCTCAGATCACTTGCAGGAAAAGTTTTGAGGATCAATTCTGATGGCACCATACCTGCTGACAATCCATTTTCGGGATCAGCTGTGTATTCGCTTGGACACAGAAACCCACAAGGACTTGACTGGGAACCAGTTACTGGAAAACTAGTTGTAGCAGAACACGGGCCTTCTGGTGAAAGAGGATTCGCACATGACGAGATAAACATAGTAGAGGCAGGCAAAAACTATGGTTGGCCCAACATAGTAGGCAGTCAGACCGATCCGAGATACATCAGCCCAATTTTCCACACTGGCGAGATTGCGTGGGCCCCATCCGGTGCAAGTTTTTACAATTCTGACAAAATTCCAGAGCTAAAAGGTAAGTATCTTGTTGCAAATCTCCGGGGGACACACCTGCACGCCTTTGAGATTGACACAGAACAGAATGAAATCATATCAGACGAGTCGTTGTTTTCTGGACAGTTTGGAAGGTTGCGCGACATCAGTGTTGGAAACGATGGGTATCTTTACATGCTTACAAGCAATCGCGATGGAAGAGGCTCTCCTACACCAAACGACGACAGGATCCTCAGAATAATGCCGCTTTTAGAAACAACGAGTTATCCTCCACCGTTAAAGCAGCTAAAGAACGGAGTTAGCCCATATGACATCAAGTGTTCTGATGATTACGTGCTGGTTCTAAAACAAATGAACAACTCACCTGCATGTGTAAAGCCAGCAACTGCAGCAAAGATGATTCAGAGAGGATGGTTTAGTACAGATCCAACGCAAGTAGTTTAGTTTTTTAGAATAGATTTTACCTTGTCTTGAATTTGCGCCAAGATGAGTTGCGCCTTTTCCTTGTTTTCAAACGACTCTGCTTTGTTATCCATAATAGAATCAATTTCATAGCTCTTATCGACTAGTACCTGCGCTACATGCTCATCAAGCGTTCCATTTCCAATCAAATAATATGCAAAGACTGTGTTTTTTTGTCCAATTCTGTGGAGGCGGTCTTCTGCCTGCAGGTGTATTGCTGGACTCCAGTCAAGCTCGGCAAATATCACATATTTTGCTCGAGTCAGGTTGATTCCAACGTTTCCCGCCCTAAGCCCTGCAATCATTAGCTTGGTTTCTCCGTTTTGGAACGAGTCTATTTGCTGTTGTCTATACGTATCAGACTGGCCTCCAATTATTGATGCAGGCTTGAACTCAGCAAGGCTTTGGTGCAAAAGCGAGTGAATTGCCTTGTGGTGACAGAACACAACTACACTTTCCTCAATTTCCATTATGTTTTTCACAAAATTGATCACATGTGGCAGCTTGGCCACTCCTGCTGCCTGCCTTTCGCTTTGTATTGCCCTTTGGTAGGCAGTTGATGCGTCAAATGCCGTTTGTGCCACCTTTCTTTCTGCCTCTAGTTTTGTCCAGATTTTTTCCAGCTCCATATTGTAATAATTAATGTCAGAGTCGATTATCTCCTTGTATCTGACCTTTTCTTTTAGCTCAGTTAGGACGTCTGATTTTTTGCGCCTAAGCAT
>DASWKH010000048.1:0-15161 GCA_036396715.1 Candidatus Nitrosotenuis sp. | reverse complement strand
CTGTCTGGCCAGTGCAGTCATTCTACTCAAACTGGCATTTAGCTTGTCAATTTTGCTCTGACCACCATGCTTTCCAATTAATGCAATCTTCATTTTTCTGAGCTTTGCAAGGTGTGTTACCTCTCGATAATTTCTTGAGGTGCAAAGAATTTGGTTGCTCTTTTGCAGCTGTTTTATCATTGGCTCAAAAAATAAGATCTGTTTTGGTGTCAAAATGTCAAACCAAATCTTCAAGATAGGTGCTATGTGATAACTGATGCAATAAGTTTTTCTTAGTCCTTTTACCTAGCACCAATGAATTGGTAGCGGATAGAGTGGTTGTTTATGGTCTTAGTACAGAGGGATACGCTATTGCATGCCAGATGGCAATACGCGGTGCAAATGTGTTCATTATCGACGAATCCTCGCAGTCAGCCATATCACTAAAGGCAGAAATTGCAAAGACCTATCCTAACGTTTCCTCACTAAAAGAAGATGAGCCATTGTTGGCAATGGAGCCAATTGATGTGGCAATATCAAAGGCCCAGTACCTGTTTTTTGCACCAAGAATTAGAAAAATTGGTCAGGAAACAAAAACCGAGGTTCATTCAAAATTCAAGGATGCTACGTCCTCCCTCAAAAAGGGGAGCTCTGTGATCTATATACTTCCTACAGGAATTGGAGGAAACGGCGAAAACATATCGCTTTTAGAACATGTGACAGGACTTGAAGTAGGCAAATCAATTTTTTACTATTATTATCCACTGGGGGGCGGGAATCAACCACCCAAAGTAATTGGCTCATACAACAGCAAGCAGGATCAAAGTCTTGCAAACCTGCTAACTGGGAATAAAAAAGAAATCTCGTTTGTTGGCATTTCTTCAGCTGAGCATTTTCATGCAATAAATGTACTTTCCAGATTTTCATCATTGTGTAGCGTTCTGGAGGTATGCAAGTTTGCACAGGATGATAATACAAAGACAGATCTCCAATCAGATGACTTTCAAAACATATTCTTAGATGATATGGTAAATGGCTTGTACGACTTGCGCTCACTGGGTACGTCGTTTGAGGGAGTCAACACCCTGATGTATCTAATAAACGGAAGTCTCAAAGGAATAGATGGCTACATCAAAAGACTAATTGATGAAATCAGGACAACTCTGAAAAAAAATGACTTGAAGGCAAGTCGTACGAAAATTGCACTATCATGGTCTTTGGATCAACACGAGATGCGAGGAGACAAAATCGAGATGCTACAAAATCTAATCACTAAGCTTCGGGACTATATCGGTGATGTTGAGGCATTTGCGGATCCAAATCTGGATCTGTTCCACAACGACAAGACTACAATTTTGGTCATATGCTCAAAGTCTGATTATGAGCGCCTTCACAAAAAGTATGACAACGACCTCATTATAATAAAGGGAAACCCACTCTGCGAAATCTTGCACAAAGATTAAAACTAGAATAGAAAAAAAATTACTTGTCTTGTCAGAAAACAACAACGACGAAAACAAATTAGAAAATTCACAATCACTACCAACAGAAGAGGATCTGGAAATAGTCGCTGAACCAAAATCAGCTGATCAGCTGATAAAAGAACTAGATAACAAAATAATCGAATTACAACAAAGTCTTGTATCGTGTGAGGATAAGCTCAAACGCTCACTTGCTGATTTTGTAAACTTGGAAAGAAAAACTAAAAGTGATATAGAAAACGGCGTTAATCAAAAACTAGACAAATTCATGATAACGTTTCTAACAATTTACGATGATCTGGTCAGAGCAAAGGAAATTCTCAAAAAAGAAAATCCAAACGCACGGGGCCTTGACTTTATTTTGAAAAACATTGAAGCACTTCTCTCAGAATATGGAATTGCCCCAATTAACGCACTAGGAGAAATATTTGATCCCAACCTGCATGAAGCAATATCGGTAATGGAGGACGAAAATCTGGATGAGAACACAATTACAAAGGAAATCAGGAAAGGATATATTTCTCATAAAAGGACGCTTAGACCGACACTAGTTGAAATATCTAAAAAACCACAACAAAATAATCTAAAGTGAAAAAAATGGCAAAAATAATTGGAATTGATTTGGGAACGAGTAACTCTGCTGCAGCAGTAGTGATGGGTGGAAAACCTGTCCTTATTCCTGCTGCTGAAGGGACATCTATTGGCGGTAAGGCATTTCCTTCTGTGGTTGCCTTTACAAAAGATGGTCAGCTCATAGTTGGCGAGCCTGCAAGAAGACAGGCAATTACCAATCCAGACAATACGATTGTTGCAGCAAAAAGAAAGATGGGAAGTGACTATGTTTTCAAAATTCAAGGCAAAGACTACAAACCTCAACAAATTTCCGCTTTTATACTACAAAAAATCAAAAAAGACGCCGAAGCATTCCTAGGCGAAAAAATCGATAAAGCAGTCATAACGGTTCCTGCCTATTTTGATGATAACCAAAGGCAGGCAACAAAGGACGCAGGAACAATTGCCGGCCTTGATGTTGTAAGAATAATTAACGAGCCAACTGCTGCCTCGCTTGCATTTGGACTAGACAAGGTGGGCCAAGACATGAAAATTTTGGTCTTTGATTTTGGCGGGGGAACACTTGATGTTACTATTATGGAAATGGGAGGTGGCGTTTTTGAAGTTTTGAGCACATCCGGAGATACACAGCTTGGGGGCACCGATATGGATAAGATTCTCATTGATTATGTTGTCAACGAATTCCGCAAGACTACGGGCGTAGATCTTACAAAGGACAGCACTGCAATGACAAGAATCAGGGAGGCTTCCGAAAAGGCAAAGATAGAACTTTCAACGGTAATGGAAACTGACATTAATCTTCCATTCCTATCGTATGACCAATCTGCTGGACCAAAAAATCTGGAAATCAAGCTAACGAGGGCAAAATTTGAGGAGCTCATCAGGCCAATAGTAGAAAAATGTCGCGGCTCAGTTGACAATGCTCTTCGCGATGCAAAACTTGCTCCATCAGACGTCTCAAAAATAGTCCTAGTTGGCGGACCAACAAGAATTCCTCTAGTCAAAAAATTTGTCGGCGACGTAATAGGCAAAAGCCCAGAGTCTGGTGTGGATCCAATGGAGGCAGTTGCAGTAGGTGCCGCAATTCAGGCAGGAATAATTGCAGGTGATGTGACCAGCGACATCGTACTCTTAGATGTAACTCCACTTACTTTGGGAGTTGAGACACTTGGTGGCTTGCGAGAGCCGCTAATTGAGAGAAACACTACAATTCCAACCTCAAAGACAAAAATCTTTACAACAGCAGCAGATAATCAAACCGCCGTTACAATTCACGTAGTACAGGGCGAAAGACCCATGGCAGCAGACAACGTTTCCCTTGGAAGCTTTAATCTCACTGGACTTCCTCCAGCACCAAGAGGAATCCCACAAATCGAAGTCAAATTTGACATTGATGCAAACGGAATTCTGAATGTCACCGCAAAGGACCTAGGCACCAAAAAGGAGGCAAAAATAACAATCCAAGCAGGCTCCAAGCTATCAAAAGAAGAAATTGAAAAGCTAAAACAAGATGCAGAAAAGTTTGCCGATGAGGACAAAAAGAAAAAGGAAACAGTAGACATCAAAAACGAAGCGGAAAGCTTCGTCTATACAGCTGAAAAGCTGCTAACCCAGGACCTAAAAGACAAGCTTACACAGGAGCAAGGAATCAAAATATCAGAGGCAATAAAGGAGCTCAAAGAAGTGCTGGACAAAGATTCAGAACAAATTCGACCAAAACTTGATGCGCTAAAAACAATTGTCAACCAAATATCAACAGAACTCTACAAGAACGCAGCCCCACCGCCAAACACAGAAGAACAACAATCGCAGAGCGGACCCTCAGACCAAAACACCCAAGACGGGACTGCGGATCAAAAAACGCAGGGCACAGGAACGACAAGCTAATTTATGCATATACGACGATTTCACTAAAATGGGAAAATGTCTGCAAAAAGAGACTATTATGAGGTATTAGGAGTATCTAAAACCGATTCTGTAGACACCATAAAATCCCAATATCGAAAATTAGCACTAAAATTCCATCCTGATAGAAACAAGTCCCCGGAGGCTGCAGAGCACTTTAAGGAAATTTCTGAGGCATATGCCGTTTTGGCTGATCCAGAAAAACGTAAAGTCTATGATCAGTATGGGCATGAAGGTCTTGGGGGGAGATACTCTACTGAAGACATCTTTCAGGGAGCAAGAGGTAACTTTGATGATGTCTTTTCTAACTTTGGCTTTGGCAGCTTTGATTCAATTTTTGAATCGCTTTTTGGGAGGTCTGGTGGGTTTGGCTTTGCAAGACAAAAGGGACAAGACATTCTCTATGAGACGAGCATAACACTTGAGGATGTATTTTCTGGCAAAAGACTCGAAATTGATGTCAAAAAAAACATTGATTGCAATAATTGTAAAGGAAGCGGTTGTGCACCGGGTACTAGCTCCGAAACTTGTCCTAACTGTAGGGGACAAGGTCAGATAAGAATAACACGCAACATGGGATTCTCAACATTTGTCACAGTGCAGCCATGCACCAAATGTCGTGGAGAGGGAAAATTCATACCAAAACCCTGTTCTAATTGCAAAGGCACAGGAAAGACAAAGGGCACAAAACCACTGTCATTTGATATCCCGCCTGGAATTGATAATGGCGATTATGTGATTAGCGGAGAAGGAGAACCAATACGTGGAGGGATAAACGGAGATCTAATTGTGCGAATACGAGTCAAGCCGCATCAATTTTTCAAAAGGGATGGAGCCGACATATTTTACGATGCAAAAATCTCAATTGTTGATGCCTGTCTTGGAAAAACAATCGAGGTTCCTACACTAGAAAAAAGTGAAAAGGTCAAAGTAGAAGAGGGAACTCAGCCTAACACCATAATAAAACTAAAAGGAAAGGGGTTGCCTTATTCTGGCTCACGAGGACGCGGAGACCAATACGTAAGATTTGTAGTGGAAGTCCCAAGCAAGCTTAGCAAACACCAAAAAGAATTGCTACAAAAGTTTGGACAAGCATTGGAATAGACTATTTCGTGATTTTCCGAATGGATAACTGGTGGCCATTTCTATAATGCAAGGCGTGATTTGATTTTATCAGTTCTGCTATTTTGGCGTCTGTAAAGTATTTGACATTGTATTGACCCAATGTCTGCTTGCAATTGTTACAATAAATTTCCTTAAACTCCAATACGACAGTAGAAAATGAATGATATTTCTCTCTTTGCAGATTCAATAAAGAACTTATTTTGGCACTAAAAACCCTTGATTGCGGGAGTCGCCAAGCCCGGTCAACGGCGTAAGGTTCAGATCCTTATCTCCTAGGAGTTCGTGGGTTCAAATCCCACCTCCCGCATTTTATCAAATTAAAATTTCAGGAACAACTTTAAACCATAGTGAGTTCTAGTATCAATAATGGGAAAAATTGTTAAAGTGGGTGGAAGAGGTACCTCACGAAGAGTAGCCGAATCTGAAGATGAGACTTGGGCCGGCGAAAAATTCAAAGAATACCAGAAGAAAATGAAGGAAAAAGCAAAAGACGAATATGTTGTTTCCGGACGCGGCACTGGCAAAAGAAAACTAGGTGACACCCCAGAAACCACCAGACCCTCAGCAAAAGGTCGATACGTATCATCAGGCAGAGGAACAGGAAGAAGAAAATTAGACTAGACTAGTTTTCTACGAGTTTTTATTTTTCTATTATTTTTGTAATCTTTGATTCCAGCAACTTGCTTATCTTTTCACCTGAAACCTTGCCACGAAGAGTCTTCATTGCAAGTCCCATCAAAAATCCTGTCGAGTGAAGACCTTGTTTTTGGATCATCTCTAAATTCTTTTTTATCAGCTCATCGAGGATCTGCTCTAACTCGTTTTCATCAAATGAACCTGAATGTTTTTGAACAAACTCGTCTGGCGACCTTATTTTAGATGACATTATGCTCTCAAAAATCATCTCAAGTGATTCTTTTGTTATTTTGTCTTGTGCTAAAAGCTCAAAGGACCTCAAAATGTGCTCCGCTTTGAGCAATGACGAATCTAGTCCTTGCCTTTGTAGATTCGTTATTGTTGAACATAGTATAGATGCAACAAAGTTCGGATTATTCTTTTTATAGGCACAAATCGACTCGAACAAATCCAAATAATCAGAGTCAAAGATTTGCTCGGCTAGCTGCGCGTTAATACCATATTTTTTCTGAAGCTCTAAAATTGTCTCATCCCATGATCTTGGAATGTTGTTTTTTGCAAATGCAATCTCCTCATCAGTTATTATTACTGGTGGTATGTCTGTCTCAGGATACATTCTAGATGAGCCAGGCCTAGGCCTCAAAAAGACAGTTTCTCCTGTTGGTGTGGCTGCACGAGTCTCTGCAGGAACCCCATTCTTTGCATTCTTTATTCTGTTTATGGTAGCATCAACGGCAAAATCAATTTTTTCTTTTGATCCTGAAATGATCAAAAACCCGTCGTTTGGTTCCAGCTTTAGAATGTCTCTGAGCTGATCAACATCACTTTGCTCGATTCCATAATTTGGGAGCTCATCAGAGTGGAAAACCCCCCCAATGCCAAAGAATCTAACTTGCTGTCCAAGCTCTCTTCCAAGCCTTATTCCCTCGTATGGCTCGTAGCCAAACATTCCTGCAAAGTTTTTGATTCTTAATGCTTTGATTGCTGCGCCATCCTTGAGTGATTTTTGGATTATTTTTGATTTGCAGCTTGCAAATTGCGGCGTCACATCTAAAACGTCATCTTTTGATATTGAATCAAGATTGATTTTTTGCAATTTTTCAGCAATTAACTGCAAGCCATGCTGCCGCTTTGCCTCATAACGAATCACTTTTTCTAACTGGTCTAGCTGCTGGACTCCTTTTACCTCAACAATACCGCCGCCGCTAACTGAAACGTTGACATCCTGTCGAATTGAGCCTAGGCCCCTTGCAACACGATGGGTGACTCGAAGCAGTCTTCCCAAGGTAAGTGCGATTTTTTTTACTTGTGCAGGTGAGCCGCTAACTGGCTCTAGGGCTATCTCTACAAGTGGTATTCCTAGTCGATCTAAGGCGTATTCTCGTGTACTTTCGTTGTCTTTGAGAAGCTTTGCGGCATCTTCTTCTAGGCATATCGTTTGCACTCCGATCTTGTTGCCCTCAACATCTATGTAGCCTCCCTGCGAGACAAGCATGGTTCGCTGAAAGCCAGACGTGTTGGAGCCATCAATGACAATTTTTCTCATAACGTAGCCCTCATTGAAAACATTGGAGTGCAATGCAGACGCAAAAATTAAAGCTGATAGTTTTGCATCAGAATCAAGACTATGTGGAGGCTCCTCGTCGTATTCAACAAGACAGCTGCTCTCTGGATTTGCATTATAGTAAATCATCTTTGACTTTGAAGCCTCGAACATGGCGGCAGGATCGTATTTTCCAAGCTCGCTTTTTGTCAATCTCAGTTTTCTTGCAAACCTGATTGGAAACTCTGCTGATTCGACTGGCCTGCAGCCACAAAACAGCTTCTTGTTTGTTGCTAACTGTTGATGTATTTCTAGGCCAACCTTTAATCCAATTTTGTCTGGCTGTATCTCTGACACACTCGTCCTTTGCGGAAGTCACTTTAAATTTTATTCTGTGATCTCAGATGCAATGTTTTTGAGCATTATCTCTTCGATATTTTTGTCGTGTGTGGCAACAGCCCACATTGCCTTTACCAGTGCAGTCTCTGAAATAATATCAGATAACGGCACTATGCCAAGGTGTAGCAGGTCTCTTCCACTCTCATAAACTGCCATGTTGACTCGGCCATCAAGGCACTGTGAGGTCATGCCAAGGAAAATCTTCTTTTCTCTTGCTTTTTTGATGGCATCGTACATGGTTTTTCCAATGTGGCCAAGACCGGTTCCTTCAAAAATTATGGCCCTGTATCCAAGATTAATCATCTCATCTACTAGCTTTGGGTCATAGCCTGGATGATACTTGATGAGCGCAACTTTTGTGTCAATTTTTATGTTGGGCGTGTATTGTGCTTCTTTGAAATACGAGCCTGAAAAGTTCTGAATTATCTCATTTTGTGTGATGATGAATGCGGGTTTTCCACCCATGGTTTCAAAGGCGTTTCTTTTGCTTGTGTGGTTTTTTCTAACACGGGTTCCAAGATGGCAAGCAATCTCATCATCACTTTCGGTATTGTGCATGGCAACAAAAACTCCATTTACTTTACAATTTACAATGAATCTTGTTGCAGAAATCAAATTTGTTGCAGCATCTGACGATGGTCTGTCCGATGATCGCTGTGAGCCGACTAGAACTATTGGCTTTGGGAAACCTGCCAGCGAAAACGAAAGAAAGGCTGCTGTATACTGCATGGTGTCTGTTCCATGCGCCACAATGATTCCTTTGTAATCGGATTTTGCCAAAGAGTCAAGCCTTTGAGCAATCTTTATCCAGTGTTCGGGAGTCAGGTTTTCTGAATATTCTGAAAATAACACTTCGGCATCAATGTTTGCAATCTCTGAAAGCTCTGGCACAGATGCGTTAAGGTCTTGTGCGGACAAGGCGGGAGTAACACTGCCAGTTCGGTAGTCAACCCTGCTTGCAATCGTTCCGCCTGTGGAGAGAAGCAAAACTTTGGGCAACGAAGGATTAAACACAGTCGTAGTATTTTTTTCTTGATTGGGCTCAATAGTTGAGATGTATTCGACTTTTTTTACCTGAGTTATTTCTAGCCCTACATTGTATCCGTTTTTGAATTTCAGAACAATATGCTTGTCGTCTGTGTGCTCGTATCGCGGCATAATTGTTCCAGTGTAATCAGAGTCGGTTGTTATCTTGATTGTGTCGCCGACTTTGACCTTGTTTTGCTTTAGAAATTCGAGTGCCCTTCCAGAGTAACCACGATATTCTGACATTTATGAAGGAGCTAGTTTTGTTATTATTTTAATACTATCTGTAGTAGGGCACTGCTATCTTTTGGCCTATCTTTAGGTCTTTTTGCGTCTTTACCTTCTTGACTGCTTCTTCAAAGTGCCTCATCGTAACCTTGGCGTTGCTTGCCGCATTATCCAATTCTTCTTTGGTTGGATGCTTGTCTAAGTATTCGTGTATGACTAAGGAAACTGCAGTGTTTCCGATTGCAGCTACGTCTGCTCCACTCATTCCATCTGTAATTTCGGCAATTTTATCCAAGTTGACATAGCCAGGATCATTTTTGTCGCTAACTATTGGTATGTCCTTTGCATTTATCTGCAAGATTTGTCTTCGGCTGTCCTTGTCTGGCATTGGAATCTGAACAATTTTATCAAATCTGCCAGGTCTGAGGAGTGCCGGGTCGATCATGTCTGCTCTGTTTGTGGCTGCAAGAACTATTACTCCATGCATGTTTTCCATTCCATCGAGTTCAGTTAGGAGCTGGCTTACTAC
The DNA here is from genome assembly GCA_036396715.1 of Candidatus Nitrosotenuis sp. GTDB lineage: Archaea > Thermoproteota > Nitrososphaeria > Nitrososphaerales > Nitrosopumilaceae > Nitrosotenuis. Next base: position 5,737 of record DASWKH010000048.1, on the reverse strand, counting down.
ACGCTCAGTTACTGCCGTTTCCGAACCTGCACCCCTAATTGGCGCAATAGAGTCAACCTCATCAAAAAATATTACACATGGCGATGCCTGTCTTGCCCGTCTGAAAATTTCTCTGATTCCTCTTTCAGATTCTCCTACCCACTTTGATAGGAGCTCAGGCCCTCTTACTGATACAAAGTTTGCCTCACTTTCAGTTGCGACTGCCTTTGCTAGTAATGTCTTACCAACACCGCTAGGACCATGCAACAAAATTCCGCGAGGCATTTTGTGCCCTAGTTTGTCATATAGTCCTGGATACTTCATGGGCCATTCTACCGCTTCTTGTAGTTGCTGCTTTACTTCCTTTAGTCCACCAATGTCGTCCCATTTTACGTCGGGATTTTCAATGAATACTTCGCGCATTCCAGAAGGCGTTATCTCAATTAGGGCTTTTTGGAAATCATCATTGTTTACTATGAGCTTATCAAGTGTTTCAGGTGGAACCTTTTCATCCTCAAGGGTCAATTCCGGCAAAAGTCTTCTCAGGCACTTCATTGCCGCTTCTTTGCACAAGTATTCTAGGTCAGCACCAACATAGCCGTGGCTCACTGCGGAAATTTTATCCACGTTAACATAGTTGGAATCGTTTTCATCAGTAACAAGCGGCATGTTTCTTGTGTGAATGTTGAGTATGTCTTTTCTGCCCTTTTTGTCTGGCACCTTGATCTCAATTTCTCTGTCAAATCGTCCTGGCCTTCTTAGTGCAGGATCAATTGCGTTTGGCCTGTTTGTTGCCGCAATGACAATTACCTTGCCTCTTGCCTCTAGGCCGTCCATGAGTGAAAGCATTTGCGAAACTACTCTTCGCTCTACTTCTCCTGTCACCTCTTCTCTTTTTGGTGCAATGGAATCTATTTCATCTACGAAAATTATTGATGGTGATTTCTCTCTTGCCTCTTTAAAGATCTCACGTAGCCTTGCCTCGCTTTCGCCATAAAACTTGCTCATAATTTCCGGTCCTGATATGCTGATAAAGTGAGCGTTGCTTTCGTTTGCCACTGCCTTTGCTAGTAGTGTCTTTCCAGTGCCAGGTGGGCCATACAAGAGTACCCCCTTTGGTGCCTCTACTCCCAACTTTTCAAAGATTTCTGGATGCCTTAGTGGAAGCTCGATCATCTCTCTTACCTTTTTGATTTCGTCAGTGAGGCCACCAATGTCTTCATATGTTACTTGAGGAACGCCTCGTAACGTTTCGCCCTTTTCCGCTATGTGAAATACAGTTTTTTGCGTAACTAGGACTGCATCAGCTGCAGGCGTTACACCAATTACCTGAAATGTCAATCGTCCGCCAAAATAAGGCACCATGACGTTATCGCCTTTGATCAAAGGAACGCTTTCTAGGGCGTCCGCCAAATAACGCTCATCGATTGGGGGGATTGCCTCAAGTGGGGCAACAACTACTTTTTCAGCTGCAACTGCCTTGATCTTCCTAACAGAAATTGTATCTCCTATTGCAATACCTGCGTTGTTTCTTCCCAGTCCGTCAATCCTGATAATTCCTTTGCCCTCATCGGATGGGTATAATGGGAGACACTTTGCAACGGTCCTGCGCTTGCCTTTGATTTCTATTACATCTCCAGTTGATGCATTTAATGTATCCATAGAATCGTAATCAATTCGAGCCACACCGCGGCCAACGTCTCTCGTATATGCCTCAAGTACTTTAAGGGAGAGTGCGCTTTGGCTCATAGAATTAACATCTCAGCGTATTTTTTATATCTTTGTCAGATTTTGTTCATACAATACAAAGCTTAAAATCTTAAAGCCAAGCCATCATCGAAAATGGGTAAACGACCACTAGTTAGAAGGCGTGGCCGAGGAGGCATGCAATTTAGAGCAGCTTCGACTGGCAAGTTAGCACCAGCCAAGTACCCACATTTTGATCTGTCCGAAGATCACACAGGCACAGTCATAGATCTGATTCATGAAAGAGGCAGAGATGCACCACTTGCAAAGGTCAGATTTGAGGACGGCTCAGTTTCTTTGGTGCCGGCGATTTTAGGAACTAAAATTGGCTCAACAGTAAAGTTTGGTCTTAACGCAGAAATCACAAATGGAAATGTTATCAGTATCCAAAACATCCCAGATGGAACCATAGTCTGCAATATCGAAAAACACTTTGGGGATGGCGGTGCAATTGCAAAAACTGCTGGGAATTCTGCGACAGTATTTTCACACGGCGTGGATGGAGTTACAATAAAGCTTCCATCTGGAAGTTTTACTACGCTGAATCCAAAAAACAGAGCGATGGTTGGAATTTTGGCAGGCGGTGGAGTATCAGATAGGCCTTTTCTTAATGCAGGAAACAAATGGCGCAGATACCAATCAAAGGGCCACAAATATCCAATAGTCAGAGGAGTTGCACAAGCAGCATATGCTCACCCACACGGAGGAGGAAGACACCAACACATGGGTCAGAGCGGAACGGTTTCACGAAACGCGCCACCTGGTGCCAAAGTTGGAAGCATAGCTGCAAGAAAGACTGGGCGAGCCAGACTAAAAGAAAGAGTGTAATTCTATAAAAATTTCATAAATCCTAAAATTGATTAATCCCAAGACGAGACTCTTTTCAAATGGTAAAGCAGCGCGTCCATCTTTTCATAAAGGGTAAGGTACAGGGAGTTTTTTTTCGCCAGGCAATGAAGGTCGCAGCAAAAAAGAACCGTGTATCGGGCTGGGTTAAAAATCTAAAGGATGGCAGGGTTGAGGCAATCATAGAAGGCGAAGATGCCGGTGTGAGCAATATGGTTGAGTGGTGTCATGCAGGACCTGCAAACGCACGCGTCGAAGACATTGAAATAAGAAATGAAAAATTCAAAGAGGAATTTGCAAAATTCGAAGTCTTGTACTAGCGAATCGTATTGTATGCATCAAGTATTAGCTTTTTGAGCTCATCTGAGTCTTGATCTGGTTTTATTGATATTGTGTTAAATGGTTCCTTTCTGTCTCGCTGGATTTTCACAATTATGCCTTGTTGGTCTGGCTCTAAATCTGCAAACCACCTAAACGAAAGTGACTTGCCAAAAACAACTCTGTGTGCACGAATGTCTTGTACTACATTGCTGCCCAAAGACAAGCAAAACTCTCTTAGTGAATCAAAAACAGGTAGCAAATCAGTAGGGATTTGTTTTTTAAAATCTTCATAGGTTCTTTTTGGTCCTAAGAATAAATCATCCATGTGTATTTCTTTTTGTTAATGCTATATATTTTTGAAAAAGATCAAGTGGTAGTAGACCTGCTAGTTCCAGTCTAGACAGGTAGCCCCATCTCAAGATGCACAAGATCCGCCACGTTGACGAAGTAGCGTGGATGCTTTGCCTTAGGATTGCTCCCTCCCGGACCTCATCCATTTCGGCAACTCGGTCTAAAGAGTTATCCCTTCGGACAATCTCAGACCTGCAACCACCCGCTTCGGCGTGATTTCATTTCAGTACATCAAGCGGGAATTATCCACCTAGAGATTTATCCAGCAGTTACTGATCTCTGCATAGAGCCGGTTTCAGAATGGGGCACGGCTAGCGCCCCGATCCTACCTACTACCACATACCATTACAAACTAATGCTATATTTGGATTATTTTCTCAGATCTACAAGCATTTTGCACACAGAGCAAATTTTTCCAGTGCACTCAGCGCCGCAGTTTGTGCATTTTGTCCTTTCTTTGTAGTTTGATTCTCGCATAACCTGTGAAATTTTCAAGACAGAACGGTACATGCTGTTTTTTATTCCACCATGACTGTTTTCCAACTTGTTTAGAAATTCACGAATCTCGGTTCGAATTCCCTCGTTCATGTGCGGGCAGGGCTCTGTTTGAAATGGCAACCCGTTGGTAAATGCGTAAAACACAATTTCAGACTCGTAAATTTCGCAAAACGGCTTTACTTTTCGCAGCGAGTTATCCGAAGTGTCTGGATCCATCCAGCCAATCTTGTTTGTGTCGCCAGAAAGCGTATTTATGATAAAAGTCTGCAGCGTATCATCAAGGTTGTGGCCTGTTGCGATGACATTGGCACCAATGTCTTTTGCTGCATGATCCATTGCACGCCTCCTTAATGTGCCGCAAATCGAACAAGAAGAAATCTTTTCATCTTCTCGCAATTTCAATGACTCATCCAAAGTCTGATCAAAGAGTTCTTTGTACGAGTATACGCTATGGCTTACACCAAGACTGGTGCAGAATTTTTTTACAATTTCCAGCGCCTCTTCTCTATATCCGGCAATTCCCTCATCAATTGTTATCGCATGAATTCCAAAGTTGTGGTTTTTTGACATCTTTGATAATACGTTCAATAAGGCAAGCGAGTCCTTTCCGCCAGACACAGCAACACATACCAGCTCACCATTCTGTATCATGTTGTATTTTGAGATGGTTTTTGCAGCCTTTCTTAGAATCGAGTTTGAAAAACACTCAGAACAAAAGTTTTCTCCGGAATATTTCCTAGAATAAACTGCAGTGTTCTGGCATCTGTCACACTTCATGAATCTGGTTTTTCAAGCCCAAATTTAACGATATTTGAAAAAAAACTAGATTGTAAACCAGCCCGACTTCATGTAGGAAAGCGCTATGTTTAGGCCAAAGAGGCAGAAAGTAAACGCATAGATTGCCCACATTGTTCTGTTTACTGCAACATCTGAGAGCTTTTTGTCAATTATGCTGTGAATGAATTTTCCGCCATCCAATATTGGGAGGGGCAGCATGTTGATGATTCCAATAAAAAATGATATCATCCACAACCAAAGCAAAAACAATGACAGCTCAGGACTATTCCACTCAATGAAATTGTAGACTGGCTTGTATGAAATGGAGTTATCGCGCATTATGCCGATTAATCCTACTGTGGGATCATCAGGAGAAGGAGTTATCTCTACTGAAAACTGCTGGCTGGCACCATCTCTGAGAACCGATACAACTGCGGTATCTCCAGGTGCAAGATCTACCTTTGTAAAATCAAACGGCGTAGTTATCCGAACATCATTAATTGATGTGATGATATCATTTGGCTGCAGCCCTGCCTTTTCTGCACCAGTTCCCGGCATTATTGATAGTATGGAAACGCCATCTGGTATCTCATAGAATGCGCTCCTTAATGGCTCTGGCACGATAATTGCAAAAAACGGGTTTGTCAAAAGTACGGCACCTAAGGCAAGTGCGAAAATCACATTTGCTGTCGCACCTGCACCAATGACTCTAAGCTTTGAGATCTTTTTTGCCTTGTTAAATTCCTCATCGTCTGGCTCTACAAAGCCTGCAAACATTGCAATGAAGATGGCAAAGCCACCAGTCTTGATTCTTATCTTCTCAAGTGTGGCGACAATTCCATGCGCCCCCTCGTGTATTACTAGGACAATTGGAATGGAGAGAAAAAAATACAAAATTGCAGAACTCGAAGTCAAAGTAACGCCTGGAATCAAAACAGTCAGCTCTGCAAACTCTGTAGGCCTATCAAAATATTTTACCACATTATCAAGCAAAAACCAAAAGGCAAATCCCATCATAATAAAGCCGGCAATAACGCTAACATCAGCAAATACGCGTATTCCGCGTCGCGTGCGCCCAAGCATCTTTGTCAAGGCCATTTGGACCTGCGTGTTTTTGTAGGTGAGGCTGTACGGTTTTATGGCAAAGCCGTGCTTGTCTAGCTTTAGTGCTTTGGCTACTCCTAGTATTGCTACCCACGCAACTAGGACATAAATTATA
>DASWKH010000047.1:0-4242 GCA_036396715.1 Candidatus Nitrosotenuis sp. | reverse complement strand
AGGGTAAATTGGAATATCAGAAATTATGGCGTAAAGATTGTCCTTTTTGTAAATTCTGATTGGTCCAATTATTTCGCCATTTTCCACAAACAGAGTTGGTGGTAGCTCTGGATGGTTGATTTCTCCAATTGGCCTCATCTTCAGGTGTGATATAAGATATGAGATGGTAAAAGTTCCAATTAGTCCATTTCCTGGGAACCCTAACAACAGAATATTTCCATTTTGTTGATTTTTTGAAGTCTTTTTCAATTGATTGTACTTGTGTTTAGTCAAATAAAAGCAGCCTTTCTTTTTTCAGATGTGATAATTGAATGTTACATCATTTTTCTGATGCTAAATTTGTAGCGGTTCTTTGCTCGCTTTGCTAGATTCCTAAGTATTCTTCCAGATATTTCGTCAAAGATCTTGCTGAGATCATATCCATTTCTAGCGAAAATGTATCTTTTAATTGGTGTCAGTATGACTGTGGAGACCTCATAGTTGTATCGGCTTTCCACTCCATGCACCTTTTTTACATAGACTCTGGCTTCTTGAATATCAGGATATACTTTTGCTAGTCTATCAAGTACTTTGGTAAACTTGCTTGTAATGATGCTTGCATTATCCTCTTTTGGCATTCCTACGATGAAAAGTGGAATGGTGCTTTTTTGCTTTGTTACGAGCAAGTTGAGAACGTCCCTGTATGTGATTATTCCTTGCAAGCCAGTCCTCAATAAGACAAGGCAAAAGGTTGTGTTCGCATGAAGCATTGAATCTATAACTTGATTTAGGTTGTCAAGCGGGGAGCAGCTTGCCATGCGATTTGTACCAAGATTTCCCACCTGAGATTCTAGGCTACGAATCTTTTTTGATCCAATATCCCGTTTTCCTACTCGTTCAGCTGGAAGAATCATTTGAAGAAGGTGATACGAGGTAAGAACTTGAGAGACCTTGTCTTTATGTATTACTGGAAGGTGATCAATTCTCTTACTAACCATCGTTCTTCGTGCAGAACCTAGAGGGGTTTGTTTGTTAATAATTATAGGATTTGGTGTAAAGATCTGATTTGCTTTTATCCATTTGTTGTCAAGTTCTGAAATTAATTTTAGAATGTTTTTTGCTTCAACTACACCTATGACTTCGTCGTCTCTTATAACAGGAGCTGCCCTTGTCCTATTGTGGGTAATGATAGTTACAGCATTTTCAATTGTATCATTTTCCGAAAGACTTTGTATCGGATGTAAAAATGCTCCTATATTCATATGGCTAATGTCTTTGCTTTGAAGCAAGTCACGTATGTTTACGTTTAAGGTGGAACCGTTATGCCGACAAAAAGCATCAAAGACATCAGCCTCAGAAAGCATGGTTATTGCCTGTGAGGCCTTAGCTGTAGGTTCAATTAAGATGGGCTTAGTTATTATGGTACCAATCTTTGTTTTCATGATTTGATTCATGTGCTCATGTATTACATCAATGCTCATTTGCTATATTGCTGTATTTTGTTGAGTTAAATAAATAGTATAATTTTCAAGCTTGATATTCTTGTTTGAATATTTAACAATTGAAAAGGCAGATAAAGTATGAAATTAAAAAATCGAAGCTTAGACCAGGTGATCAGAAATGCCATTACTGTGACGCCCAACCTGACTCTTCTTGAGGCAAGGGAGATCTTACTCAAATACAAGGTGGGAAGATTACCAGTAATCGATGCCGGCAAAAGGCCAGTTGGCATAGTAACCGAAAAAGACTTTGTTCGGGCAATCTACGAACATAGTGAAAAATCGGTCGAAAAAGTTCTTGTTAAAGACTTTATGTCAAAAAACCTGATTACCGTAACAAGAAACGATGCCATTCACAAGTGTGCCAAACTGATGCGCCAGAACAAGGTTAGCTCAGTCTTGGTTTTAGACAGCGATAGAACCCTTGCTGGAATTGTGACAAAAACAGATCTTGCGTCCGTATTTTTGACCCATTCAGTTGGACCACTTTTAGTGTCCGATATAATGACTTCAAAGGTAATCACAGTCATGCCCGCTGATTCTTTGTTGCTTGTAGAAAACCTTCTTGTAAAATATCGGATATCAAGGATAGTTGTTGAGCGAAACAAAAAACCTGTTGGCATAATTACAAACAGGGACTTTCTTCCAGCAAAGATGCCTCGATGGATTAGACAGTTTGCTGACCCAAAAGAAGTAGAGAAGTATAGATTGAATCCAAAGCCAGATGAATTTAGAATGAATCAGCTCTCTTACATTTTGTCATTTAGGGCAGAAGATATCATGACTCCAAATCCGATTACGGTTGGAGCAAACGAAGATGTCTCTGCAGTAGCACTTTTGATGATTAGGAATGGGATTAGTGGCCTTCCAGTTGTCAAAAACTCACTATTAGCTGGCATAATAACAAAATCAGATATCGTTAGAGCGATTGCAGAGATGTAGTAATTACAAATTATTGAATTAAGAAAATTTGGAAAAGATTATCCTTCTGAGGCCGATTTGCCGCCATCAATGTTTAGGATTGTCCCAGTAATCCATTTCGCATCATCAGATGCTAAGAAAACAGCTGCGCTTGATACGTCTGATGGCTCACCTATCCTGTTTATTGGTTGTCTATCTTCCAGAACTTTTCGCGCTTGAGGATCCTCGAGGTATGGCTTTATCATACCTGCATTAATTATACCCAAATTAAGACAGTTGCATCGTATGTTTCGTCTAGCATATTCTACAGCAATTGATTTTGTGAACATCGAAATTGATGCCTTGGTAGCAGAGTACACTGCTAGGTGAACTCGAGGTATTGCCCGTTCGCTTGAGATCGAGCCAATGTTAATGATACAACCACTTTTTGTGTCCATCATTTTACCAAGAACTGCCTTTGTCATTTTGAAAACACCTACAATGTTGGTGTTAACTAGATCCATCATATCAGAATCCTTCATTTCATGAAAATGAATTGGATCGTTGATTTTTGCAGCGTTATTTACCAGAACATCGATTCTGCCATACTTGTCGACTACTTGTTCTATAACGCTTAGTATTTGGGAATCATCAGTAATATCGCACGTCATCGAAACTGCAGATTCCTTATTTTTTATAGTAGAACGAGCCTTTTCTAGAGAGTTGATATTTCTGCCAAGCATTATGACTATGGCACCTTCCTCTACAAATCGTTTGGACATGTCGGCGCCGATATCACTTGATGCACCAGTTATGATTGCTATTTTGTCCTTTAATCGCATATCAGCCCTACCATGGAATATCTTAAATGACTTGTGCTGCTTTATACTATTTTATGATTAATACTGGAATTGGAGATTTGTGTAACACATAATTTGAGACACTTCCCAAAAAGATCTCTTTTAGGCCACTTTGTCCTCGTGAGCCCATTACCACCAGATCAATTTTGTTATTCTTGTTTTTGATAAAATTCAGTATTGTGTTTCCAGGCATTCCAAATTCTATCATTTTTGTAAACTCAACATCGTTTTGGGTGCAGGTAGCTTTTGCTTTTTGCATCACTTTTTCCGCATATTTTTTCTCTTCAACTTGGCACCTGATGGGATCAAACATTTGGGTTTCGGCAACAGGAATAAAGTTTATCGAATATAGACAGATAATTTTTGCATTAGACTTTTTTGCCAAAAAAATAGCAGCATCTAAGGCCCTCTCAGAGTTGTCCGAACCATCCAATGGTACAAGGATTTTTCGTAATGTAAACAATGATCATAGTTTTTATTTTATATACATAAATGGCAGTCAAATTATCAGATTTGAATTTCAGTTCTGATAATCAATCAGTAGGATAAAATCATGTATATCGGACAACATTGTAATGGGGAAAGTGATTTACGACTACAAGGACTGGGATGAAATTGAAGGTTGTGTTGATAGGCTAGTAAAAAAAATTCTATCTAGAGATCTACACTTTAGTAAGATTTCAACTATAAGCAGGGGGGGTTTAGTTCCGGCAAGGCTTGTAGCAGACAGATTAAACATCAAACAGATTCTTGTGGATGATGAAACAATACCTGCCGATTCATTATTTGTTGACGATATTTATGATACCGGGGAAACGTTTAGAAAAATCATTGAACGTGCAGATGATCCTGATAAATTAGTGTATGCAACATTGTTTGCTAGAAGAAAACCGAGATTCCCAAAACAGCTAGTTTATGCAAGGCTAACTAGGAACACCGAATATCTCGTGTATCCTTGGGATAGATTCGAACACGGTATTCCATATGAATCACATTAGTTCACG
>DASWKH010000046.1:0-9551 GCA_036396715.1 Candidatus Nitrosotenuis sp. | reverse complement strand
AATTATTACGTGAAGAATTAAACCTCACTAACGAATCATTAAAAACAATGACACTTCTAAACAATTAACCTGGCAGTGACATTCGTACATGGAAGATTTTTCATTCAATTCAATTTCACGTCAAAACATGAATTGACATGATATGCTGTTTCTGATACAGTTGTGACACAAATCATCCCTCCTGAGGAATTCACAGGAAAGAGAATGCTTCCAGTGCAGTTGCTACATCAGCGAAGCAAATCCGAGACAACATCCAGTGTGATAAAAAGAAAGTTTGGATCTGAGATAAAATCATACCATGATATCATGAAAGAAAAAGAGCCGCTGTACAGGGCACTTGCCTACAACTGTCACAGAATGACTATAATTTCTTGTTTGTCGTCGATGATTTCTAGGTAGCCTTGAATATCTAAAGTTTAAAACACAAATTATGAATCACTAGTTTAAGACATGCAACAAAGAAAAAATCTCGATTTAGAATCACCTTTTCGTGAAATATGTCGACAAGACGCCGAACAAATTTTTACGAATGAAATCCAACCTCAAAATAATATTGATTTATCTTACTTGGTTGGCAAAAACATTTCAAGTCGATATGTCCTTGTGTATGATTATCAAGGTAAGATACTTGGATTTCTTACATTTATTGACAAAGGAACCCATTTTCACTTGGATCTTGTTGAAAATAATAGGAAACACAAAGAAACCGCTATTCACAAACCAGGATATCAACTGATCAAAAAACTGGAAGATTTATCATTGACATTTGGTTATCCTAAAATCACTTTGTATTCAACAGATTCTCGTTTATCATATTATCAGGACGTACACGAGTATACCGTCACTGGTGCTAGAAGATCCGATCCACATTATGATTTCTTAACACCTATGGAAAAAATTCTGACTTAGATTTCTTCTACTGTGGAATAAGGAATACTCCCTTTCACCATTGGAGGTAAATCGGGGATTTTTTCGAGTTTGCGTATGGTTTCTTTTATGATTGATACTTCCCTTAATTGAAATTCTAAAAATTGTGAAAGTGGTTGTTTTTTAGATGAAGCTAAAACTCTTATTGCTGTAATTAACTCCTCACTAAAACTGATACTCTGTCCTACTTGTGTCATATGTATATTATACATAACCTAGTATATATGTTATGTATATGTTAGACTAGTGATATGTATATGTTATATATGATATGATCAACTCATCCCAAAACTTGAAAAACACCGAAAATTGGACTAAATAATTGATGATTAATTCATTTGTTTTGGCTCAAATTCATGATTTTGAAGTGAAAATCGTAGTTTCGGGATAAGTTAGATATTACTTATATGTTTGAAATGTGCAGTATAACACACATGATTCTAGAACGATGTTATCTTGATAACGATAATAAGCAAGTGAAAGAGATGTTCATCAATGCCTGAAGTAGAATTCAGAGTGTTATGTGCTAATACAGAAATTGCATGTAATCGGGTAAAAACTCTAATGAATGATTTTTCTAGTATAAAAGATGCAAAAAAGGATCATGTTTATGATCACTTTGGTACAAGGAAATTTGATTCTGTTGCAGATGCTATTAAAAGAAAAAATCAACTGTACACACAAGCAGGTAATGATGTTTGTGACATCAAATTAATAATAAAATAAAAGCTTCATTACCATCATATTTTCATAATTCCATATGAGGATTGCATCTATAGGTGTAGTATGTCCAAATACATGTGATCCTGAAACCGAAGTAAGACCAATAATCGAACAATTTTTTCATTCATACAAACCAAGTTATCGTATAGAGAGTCCAAGAAATAGTCCATATCAAATAGTTATTTGGGATGAGCTTACCATAGATGAAAATTCTAATTTACAAGATATGGCACATAAGATTCGTGCAGATATACATGACAGTTATGTTTTCACAGTAAATTACAATCATAAGAAAACTAAATGGGAAAAATGGAATCCTGTACTTGGAATCGGACTAACTATCGCCGGATTGATTTTAACCGGTATCGGTTTATATCTTATTTTTTATCCGCCTATAACTTGAATTTTACAAATACATGGTGAGAAAGCCCACACCCTTCAGGAAAATGCACCTTGGAAAGGGCAGTACCTCCCTTGAAAATAAGCTTGTTACCTATCGAGCTTTTTGAAATGCCAAATAACAACCATCCTAAAGCATAATCCTTGCTCACTGCTGACGGGTTGATTTTTTTCTCGCCGGCAATTTTCATTATGTCGTCTTTACTTAACATCTAGTATCCCCTCCAGCTCATCAAGTCCTTCTTAGTCCTGTTTATGATCAAACCATACTCTTTGGAATATTCTATTGCATTTTTTGGACCGCTTGGATCTAACCACTTTAGTCCTTTTGGAATTTTGTTCAGATCTTTTACGCTGACTTTCTTCTTTAATTCTAGAATGTCTAGTATGTAGAATAATCTTCTCTTGACAGAATCGTTTCTCATCTCTTTTGCGTAGTCGATGATCTTTGCAAAGTCGATTTCATCCTGAGATTCCCAAATGCCTTTTACTATTTCATCGAGGCCGCCGCAATATCTCGGATAGTTCAAACCGTCTACAATTGTTTTCTCCCTAGATGATATTTTGAATTTCTCTCCGGCGATCTCTTCTTCGACTATGCCGAAGAATCTCTTTTTTGAAAACGTAACAAATTTGAATTTGAGTGATCCGTATTCCAGATTTCTCTTTCTCTTTGTTGTCACCACAAAAGTTGTACTTGGAACCTGTTCTGTCATACCCCAGTAATTGAGAGCCGACGCAAATCCTATGTAATAAGGATCCACAATTTCCGATGCTATGATGAAAGGTACTTCTGCCCATTTGCCACTGTAACCTGCCTTTGCAGGTATCAGAAGATATTTCCCGCGCTCTATCTCTTCTATTCTTCCCTTTTTTCTGAGTCTATAGAGAGCAGCGTTTACGGAATCCTTTGACGACTTGAGAATTCTATACGCATCAGCAGTATTGAATATCTTTTTCCCTTCCTCTTCCAGAGTGAGTATCAGCTTCAACTCGGTGGAACCGAGTCTTATTAGTTTTGTAACCATAATGTCACCTAACAACATTATCGTTACATAAGTATAACGAAATCACGCACAATTGAGGTATCTACAACTCGTCTCAAAACCCTACAATACATCAGAAATAATGAAACTGTGACTCATCCCAACGCTAAAGAGTGTTGGGCTTTCTTGTCCTATCTTTGCAAGATCTTACACCTGTAATCCATACGGTATACTGGGTATTTTGAAGCAGTTTCTGAAGAGACAGATGGCAGAAAATATCTTGTATGGTACACAAAACTAAAGTGGCTTTGCCTGGATGATTCTCTTCTTTAGTTTCTGACTAGTAGGATAGATCCACACTATTGAGCCGTCAGGATTTAGCTGTATCATGTTTGTTTTTTGCAGATAATCCAGTATGAAGTTAAATGTTGGATACTGCATTGCCTTTGGCAGTTTTTTGTTCAGCTGGCTTTTTGTCTCAAAGTATTTGTGTTCGGAGATTATCTTGGCTACGGTGGCGACATTTCGTAGTGTGGGGTTGACCTTTTTTGTAGCTTCTAACAGAAAATCAAGATATCCCACAATTCCAAGATATGGCTTTGAATTTTTTTTATCATCTGCTAATGTTTCCAATGTATGCTATTCATAGTACATATAAGTATATAAAATATATGTATAATAAATATACGTATTAGTATTTGAATAGTCGGTCATATTTCTTATGAGGCATTATTTTGAGCATCAAGGCTATTTTCTGGTTGGTTTTAGCATCTACTGTAATGGTATAGAGTAATCTATCAGAATCTGATAGCCTAACGCGATACAAGCAGTCAAATTCGCTGCGAAATTTTTTGGGCCACCTATCAAATGGAATGGCATCTCCGATAATTTGATCGTTTTCTAGTGCATGTTTGATATCATGAATTCGTGTTTTTCTAGAATCGTTATTTGGTAACGATTCGTATATCGGAGCAAAGTCTTTGCTGTCCCCTAACACCAGCATAAGTTGTACTATGATTGTATGTTAATAAACAAAATTATTTTTGAAATTTGAAAAAACCAAAGTATTACTGACAGCTAATTGGACCTGGATAAAGACGGTAGAAATTCATTACACATGATGTTTTTGGAAAATCAAAAAATAATCTCAATTTTGTTGTTTTTTAGCTCAGAGATCTTTGCTCTCTCCATTGGAAATGAATCAAAATAACAATCAACTGCATCCAGTATCATTCTCTTTAGATCTTCCTTCGAATCTCCTTGTGTTATGATTCCAAGAAACTCGGTACATCTGGTAAAAAATCCTCCTTCTGTTTCCTCATATACTCGAAATGTTAGTTTGTTTAGAATTCTGAATTAATGTAATCCACTTGTTATCACCATTAATTTCAGTTCCGCATTTCTCACTTGGTGTCTTACCATCTAATCCCATGTGGGTTCTGATGTAATTATGAAACAACTGATAACCACCAAGTGTAACTGAATCTTATTCATCGCATTACCTTTTCTCTGTCACGAAATTCACTATTCAATCTCTTCATCTTGTTGTTCATATCACCTTGCAAGTGATGTGTCTAATGTCCTTGTTTCTCCTTTACAAAATTCCTTTTGATATGCTTCTGCGTATGATCCTAATCCGTCAGTGATGAACACTTGAAGTTTCATTCCAGTAACTTGTTTTAATTTTCTTAACAAACCACTTGCATCATCTATCTTTTCTGTCTGCAAATTCCTAAGCAATTCATCCTGACCATGAATGTTGTGCTTCTTGCCTTTTGCTTGCAAGACACCCTAGGCGCTAATCCAATGAAATTCAGTATCTTGCTCAAGGCCTACTAGTGCATAGATTATGCTCATCACCGAGTCCTTGGGATGATTAAACTCTTTTTTGGCGTTCTGTCTTGGATCCAGATCCTTTCTGCCCAGATCCTTTCTTGTAACGGACGTAAAGTCCGAGACCAGCCAGTCAGTCTCGTATTCCCTGTCGACATGAAACGGAATCAAAAGTCTGGATCGCCTGCTGGACTCATCTGCTCTTCTGGGATGTGATTTTGATGTTCCAATCAAGTCAATGAACTTTTGGATTGCAGTGGTAATGTCAATTGATATCCTCTCAATTTCCTCGCCGTGCTCGTCTATCACATTAGGATGAACCTGCATTGGCTTGCTCTCGTTGCTGATGTTTCGGCATCCGTAAAAGTTCTCGTTGTCAACTCCGGGAAATTTCTTGCCAGTTGTTCTGTTGGAACCGCCGTCCTGAATCACTTTAACTTGAATTGCGCCGTATCCCAAGTCGCCAACTCCAATGTCGCATCTGCTTGCTCTATACAATCTGTTGATGTGTTCTGCCTGATCCAGCTGGTGCTCTGCCGGCCTCTTGTCAATGTATGCAAGCTGTATCCTGTCAGATTTTTTCCAGTGAATCAAAATGGATATGACAGTATTTGACGGATTTCCAGAACCAAAGTCGACTCCCATGGAAACATTAATCGAATCCTGCATCACATCTTTCAACACTGCAATCTCAGAGAAAGTCATCAATCCAATGTACCTGTAATGATTCATGCAGGAATGAACCATTTGTGGTGTGATTGGCCGCCTCTCTGATCTGTAAAATTCTCCCATCACGTGGGACGAAAAAAATGATTTCGGGTTGTTCTTTTTCTGGTATTCAATCGAGTAAAAAGGAGATATGCGGTATTTGTTTATTGCATCATCAATGGTCAACGGATTTGTTGCAAATATCGTCTGCGGTATGTGATATCCATGATACATTGTGTTTTCAGGTTTCTGCGGAACCCATCTTCCACTTAGCACATCTACAAGATATTTATCAGCAATCAGTCCATCACCATCAAACTGCAATCTGTCCCGCCAGTTAGGATCATCATATACCCATTCCCTCTGATCTGAGTTTTGCCATAATTTCTCATACGGAGAGCCAGACTCGCCTCCTATTCCAAGAATTGACAGCTTTCCTTTTGTCGCCATCATCGTCTGCCTGATTTTTTCTATATGTACGATGTCCTGGTATTGCGCCTCATCTAAGATGCAGTGGTTTAACGACTTTCCCTCGACGTGGATGTACTCGTTGTTGTCAGTCATGCAGTATATGGTACTGCCATTTCGAAGCGAGATCTCCCCAATGTTTCCAAGCTTGTTCCTAGGGAATCGGGACAAGACAGGGTTTTGGGAAAACGTGCCAATCTGGAGCTTCTGCTTTGAGAATCCATTAAGGCTGGACTGATCAAATGTGACATAGCCTACCTGAATTCCAGGTGCAGATGTTGCCTCGCATGCCAAAATGTCCGTAATGTAGGTGGACTTGAAGATCTGCCTTCCTCCAACTATAATCTTAGAGTGGTAATTATCAAGATAAATTTCCTTCCAGAATGGTGAGGCCAAAAATGTTCTGGTTTTCCCCTCCACTATGGGTCGTACTTTTTCTATCCATTCAAGAGGATTTGAGGGCGGTGTGATCAGGGCATGACCTGAGTGTCTTTTCTTTATCCGGGTAAAGGAATTTCTTGCAAGCTTGTCGTGTTTTAATACCCAAGAACTATGCAACAATTCCACTCTCCTTGATGTAACGAGATAGCGTGATATCGGCAGTCGGACTAAGAGTCAGGTTTGCCTTTTTGAACAACAGTCCAGCAATCTCGGTTGATAGACGAATTGATATTTTGTAAAGTGCTGGAGGAATCTTGCCTTTTTGTTTGATCTCCTGATTTATTTGTGCTTCAAGCTTGTCTTGCAGTGTGTAAAGCTTTGATAACTGAACATCAAATGCGAGACTACAATTCTGGATGATGTTTTTTGATCTCTGAATAAAGTCAGGATGCTCAGATGATCTGATTTCATCTGAAAAAACCCTATAGTATTTTTTTACAGTATTGATGTTGATTCCAGCATCTCTTGCTGCAAATGATGGAGACAGCATCTTTTCAAAATATGACCGGAGTGTTTTCTCGATGTGCAGTTGCTCTGCCTTGCTTGGCCTGCCGTGTTTTCCCATTCAGATCAAGCTCCATATTTCAAATGCCATGCAACCGGGATGTAAACCGTTCATCAATTGTGAAAAAGCAGATCAAGTAAAAATGTATTTAATTTTTTTTCAATGAAATACAGATATACTGGAGACACGTAATGATTGGGATAAATTTCCGTTCGATCAACTCATTTAATACCAATTCCAACCAAGCCAAAACCCCAAGCGAAAAAAATAATTTAGCTATTTTAGACTATTTTATGATTCAGATAAAAAACATGCGAATTTGAAATATGTGGTGAGCAAAAAACACCCTCAAAAGAGTATTTTCTCAAAACATGATTTTTGTTCAGATTTTAAACTGTCAAGGTATTCAAATAATTCGCTAATGTAGTATTTTTTTATAAAGAATGAATGTCTATTCAAAGTATGCAGAGGCAAGATAAAGATCAAAAAGTAAGCCAAGAAATTGAGAAAATAATGGAAGACATCGATACAGGCAAGGTAAAGACTAGTAGATTCACTGCTGATGAGTTTCTTAAATTTGTAGACAAGACTGAATAAGTTTATGGCAATTAGATCTTATTTCATATTACAAAACCGTAAAGTATTCAAGTAAACAAGTGCAAAGAGAATTATTGCAATACAGAATAATAATACAGCAAGACGAAGACAGAATCTATATAGCAAAATGCCAGTCTTTACCAGGATGCATCTCCCAAGGAAAAACCAAGGCAGAGGTACTAGATAATATCAAAGATGCAATAAGCGGATATCTGGCAAGCCTAAAGAAACACAATGAACCAATACCATCTATTGAAGAAGAATTGGTAGAAGTCAGTGCCTAGGATTCCAATAGTATCTAGCATCAAGGTTGTCAAGGTCTTGGCAAAGATAGGTTATGAAACTGATCATCAAACTGGGAGTCACATAATCCTAAGACATAAGCAAATCCTTGTCTGAGATTGACAGTACCTAATCATAAAGAGATAGCCAAAGGTACGTTAAGATCTATAATTGAAGACGCAGGATTGACAGTTGATGCATTTATTGATCTAGTCTGATGATACAATAAACCAACTAATGTGTTGATATTAGATTTTATCAAGGAATTCTTCTAGTGAAATTCCAGCTTGATCTAATATGGATTTCAAAGTCGTAGGTTTTATTGGATCGTGCCTTGGAAGAGGAACAATGTTTCCTGAAGAATTCTTTAGAATCATATGACTTCCACGCTGTCTATCTAAAACATAACCAAATTCTGTTAAAACTTTTAGAACTTCACGCCAGTTGTGATTCCTTAAACTCATGTTGGAATAGTTACTACTATTTTCTCATCTGCTGGACAATCTTTTTCGATTGATTCTAAGACAATTTGTATTACTTCCTTCATGTTTACCATTAATTCCTCTAGGGTTTCGCCTTCACTTATTGCTGCAGGAAGCTCAAGACATCTTCCAGAATATCCGCCTGTTGGGTCTTTTGTGGTTCGAATGGTAAATTTCCGTCCTTCTGTCATGACATGATTTAGCTTGTTTGCTATATAAAATTAGGTAGTAAACTATCCCACAAGTTAGGTGATCTCTTCTTATTTCATCAAACTCATCTCTCCACAAGCATTACTTCCAAGTCCCGCGCAGTTGTATGGATATTTTCCTCTGATCCTAAACTAAAGAAAGTATGGGAAGAATCAGTCCAATTATAATTATCATAGATATGCGATGATTTCAGGACTAACTCCTACAATGTAATTTTACTAAATTATTAAGTACTATAGGCATCTATGTTCACCTATGAAGCAAACATCAATCACAGTATCAAAAAAATCAAAGGATCAATGGTCAAAACTCAAAAATCATCCAAATGAATCATTTGAAAACATGATTAATCGAGTTTTAAAATCTCAAGCTGAAGAGGATGCTGAACTACTTACTGATGCAAATATTTTAGAAATTGAGCAATCCATCAAAGATATCAAAAAAGGTAAATTCAAGACATTAAAACAAATGAAAGCAAAATATGGTCTATGATTCTAATTCATGACGCCGTTTAGGGCAGAACATCAGATAAGGAAACTTGAATAATTAAAGCTGATAATCATATCATATGTCAGTTAAGATAAAGGATATCAAAACTAAAGTAATCAAAGAAGATGAAGGTTATTCTATTGCATGCTCTGCATTAGGAGTTTATAGTACAGGTAAAAATTTACAAGATGCCAAAAAAAACTATCTAAAAGCACTTGAACTTCATTTGTCTGTATTAAGAGAAAAGGCAACAGAACCATTCAACTTGCATTAGAATATTTTAAGGATAAAGCAAAATCAGAAAATAAAAAAATCATAAAGATTTCTGCATAAATGAGTCTAGAAAACATCGATTAGATTTTTAAACGAAGTTTTTCATATTCCTCTCTTGATAGTTTTACCTGCTTGAGAATTTCATTTATCAAACCTCTTCCTAACATTTCATTGCCATGCACCGGAACAACTGTTTTACGACCATCTGAATGAACATATCTAACATGA
>DASWKH010000045.1:0-1964 GCA_036396715.1 Candidatus Nitrosotenuis sp. | reverse complement strand
CCGGATCAATTTTGATCTGCTCTGTTTTCATGTGGTGTGTGGCAAACTCTCTAATCATGTTGATTGCACGCTTTGCCCTCTGGTTGTTTGGCGAAAGCCAGACCTTGCCAAGGTTAATTGTATAAACTCGTTCTACTTCTTGCGACAACTTAGCCTACCTCCACATCAGTCTGTCTCCACTGCCTTCGCTTTGGATTAGAGCGCACCTGTCGTTTGGTCTTTAGAATAATCCATGCTGGGACCGGAGAGTTTTGCTTTTTCTTTTTTAACAGTCGTATTTTTCGTCCAGAGTGCTTTCGTGCCGCCATAAAAAAGCAGGCGATATACCCTCTTTTTAAATGAATCTCGGATGTTTTGAAAAAATTATGATTGTAAGAGATTGTTTTTTCTGAAGATGTCTGCCATTTGTTTTAGAATTCTAGCTGATGCGCCCCAGATTATCTTGTTCTGGTATGTTGCAACATATGCTTCAAAGAGCGCCCTATGGTTGGCATCATCATCAATTTTAAGTCCACTCAAAAGTGGCAGCAATGGAATATGTAGTATTTCTGCAACTTCGGAATTTGGTTTCAAATCTGAGATGTCTTGTAAGATTGCCACAAATGGAATGATTGTAAAATCAGAATTGCGAGTATGCACTGGCCTTAGCTGCCCAATCACTTGGTTCCGCATGACCTCAAGTGAAATCTCTTCTTTTGTTTCACGTATTGCAGTGTTTAGCAAATCCTCATCGTCTTGTACAAACTTGCCTCCAGGAAATGAAATCTCACCTGCGTGTTGCTGCAGCGTATTTGGTTTTTGAGTCATTATTATTTTGGGCTCATCACCATAGATTACAACTAGGACGGCGGCATGTTTTGTGTTTTGGTCATCAATGTACGGAGAAATGTTCGATGAGAGTAATTTTCTTATATGGACTAAGCTCAACAAATATGAAAACATGGTCGCCATTATTGGTTTATCGCTCCAAAAGTTATAATCAAGTAAATTAGAAATCAAACAAATGACCGTAAGATATGAGATCAACCCCCCGCGAGTGATTCAAAACAAAGTCCTCTCTCACAAGGAAGTTCAAGGCTCGTTGGCTAAAGTGAAAAAAAGAATAACCCAGATCAGCAAGATTTGTGATGGAATCCATCTTACCGACTCGGTTCTGGGAATCCCAAGAATTTCGCCAATTACCACTGGTGCAATAATTAGAAATGACGGATTAAAGTTAGACATTACTGCAAGCCTTAGGGTGCGAGACAGAAACATTACTGCGCTGACTCAGTCTATATACGATGCAGTGCTTTTGGGCCTTGATGGGCTACTTGTACTAAAGGGCGATGAGCCGCCAAGTGGTCCAAAAGATTCCAAGCTTATTCCAAGTGACGTTGTAAAATATTTCAAGGGGTTGGGTTTTGGTAAAAACTTGGACTTTTTCCTCTCAATTTCTGCAAACCCAAATTTTGATAAGATCCAAAAAAAGATTGATGCTGAGCCAACTGGGTTTGTCACGCAGGTAATCCAGTCACCCGAACAGGTTTTTCGAATCGTAGACCAGCTAAAGCCACAAGGGTTCAAGGTCATTCCATGCCTGATGATCCCCTCGCAGAATAATTCCAAGTCCGCCAAAATGCTAGGAATTGATTTTGCCAGATACGAAGAAAACGTACTGGAGTTCATCTCAGAGATTTACAAATCAACAAAGGACATTCTGATCACGTCGCCAAACGATTTTGATTCTGCAAGAAAAGTTCTAGCCGGGCTTAAAGGATTAAAAAGAAAATAAATTCTATAGTTGTATACATGAAACAAAACTTTCTGGATGCACTAAATGAGAGGATTTTGTTATTTGATGGAGCGATGGGAACTGAGATTCAAAAATTCAACCCAAAGCCTGAGGACTTTCCCGACGGAAAAGACGGATTCAATGACGGGTTAATCCTGACACGCCCAGAGTGGATAAAAAAAATTCATCG
>DASWKH010000044.1:0-13995 GCA_036396715.1 Candidatus Nitrosotenuis sp. | reverse complement strand
TTTGGCAAGCATTAGGCATTTTAGGCTGCAAAACCTTGCCTATTTGTGCGACTGGGAACCAAGACTGCCGATGTGTTTTTCAACAATTTAGGCCAAAAAACAGGAAGAATTAGCCAGTTATTTCAAAAAAATATCGAGGCGCTAACAAAGCTGCTTCCAGTCAAAGTAATGCTTGGAGACACCACGATTACTGATCAGACCACGTTTGACCCACAAAGTATACATGGGTTCTATGGCAAAATAATAAACAAACTCTCAGAGTGGAGATCAGACGGTATATCGACTACAAACGACGAGGACCTACGGCGAATTTTTGTAAAGTTTGAGCGCAGTATAGGAAGCTATGTTCTTTTATGGCACATTTCTCTGCAGTACCACGCCTTACTTTACTACAAGCCAGACATCATAGTCCAAAAGATCCAAAAAGAGCTGGCAGAAATAATGGATCATACAATTGATAAGGAAAAAGAGCTTGCGGAACTCACAGACGAGCTCATAAAGGAACGACTAGCATCCCTAGGCTACAAAGAGATTGACGAGCAAAAGCTTTTCGAGGTATTGTTTGATAACGACAAGATTCGCGAAGAGATTCTCTCCGAAGTGAACAAAAAGACAGACTATGATTTTAAAGCAAAAGACCAAAGAAAAAAGGAACTCTTCAAAGAGCTCGATAACCTTTTGGTTGAGACCTACCAGACAACGTCAGTCCTCTTAGATGAAAACAAGCTGATTGCAGGCGAAGAGGGGTGTCTTTGTACCTTTGATCTTGATTTTGTAAAAAAGAAATCAAGAGAAGCAATTTTTGATCCAAAAAGAATGTCCAGTCAAACCAAAGAAGACATTGAAAAAGCAATTGACGAGATAATTCGGATTTTATCTTAGGAAATTCTTATATCCAATGCTATTGTCACTTTGTAATAATCAATAGTCAAAGGATCAAATGAACTAGTTGATCTAGCTCAAGGGGAGAACGATCCTTTGACCAGCTTTGTACGATCCTCGTCAATGTATTTAAGCAGTATGCAGAAAATCGAGCGTAAAGCTAATCTACACACATTTGATTTTGAGGCTAGATTTTTGGTTTTGTTGCAAAATCAGACAAGAAATTAAATATAGTGAGATTGGTGCGATCAATTCTAATGATTCCTACATACAGTGACATTGTAAAGATAAGAAACTCCTACAGTGACATAATTCGAAAGACGCCACTATACTACACTGAGACCTTCAGTAGGATGTCAGGCTCAAAAGTATATCTGAAAGCAGAGTTCCAGCAAAAAACCGGCTCCTTTAAGCTTAGAGGTGCATATGCTAAAATAAAATCACTTAGCCCAGAAGAAAAAAAACACGGCGTGATTGCTGCATCAGCAGGCAACCACGCACAAGGTGTTGCATATGCGTCAAAGCTTGAAAAGATTCCCTGTACAATCATAATGCCGGTTACTGCATCTCCTGCAAAGGTTGCGGCAACAAGAAAGTATGGCGCAAAGGTCCTACTCGATGGAATAAACTATGACGAGTCTTGGGCAAAAGCACAACAGATTTCAAAAAAGACGGGAGCAAAAATCATTCATGCGTTTGATGACCCACAGATAATTGCGGCAAACGGTGCAATTGGTCTAGAGATTTTAGAAGACCTGCCAGATGTAGATGAAATCTATGTTCCAATAGGCGGTGGAGGCTTGGCAGCTGGCATACTAGTAGCTGTAAAGGAAAAAAACCCAAAAATCAAAGTCATCGGTGTAGAATCAAAAGCATTTCCAGCAATGAAGAATTCCCTAAAGGCAGGAAGGCTGCAATCTGTCAAAGGAAACCGTACAATTGCAGACGGAATAGCAGTAAAGATGCCGGGAAAGATGACATTTAAAATAATTAACGAGTTAATTGACGACATTGTTCTTGTTGATGATGTGCAGATAGTCAAGACAATGTTCTTGTTAATGGAGCGCGCAAAGATGGTAGTGGAGCCGGCAGGCGCAGTTACTTTGTCATATCTTCTTAGCGCAAGACCAGCACCAAACAAAAAAGTTGTACCAATTCTTGGTGGGGGAAACGTCGACATGTATCTTTTGGGCCAGATAGTGGCAAAGGGTCTTGCCGCAATGAGCAGAATGGTCAAGATTTTCATTTTGTTAAAAGACAAACCCGGTGCACTAAAAGAGGTAGTCGACGAAATTGCTTCGCTTAGTGTAAATATTGTTGAGGTGGTACACGACAGACTCAGTTCACACATAGATGCTGGAACTGCAGGTGTCACCCTGAGCCTTGAAACAGAGGGACGAGAGCATGCCCAAAGACTGATTGCTCACCTTAAGGCAAAAAACATACAATTCAAGCTCTTGTCATAAGTTTATTTGAATTTTTTCTGAACAAATTTTACAAGACCTGTCTTTCTCATCAGGTCGGATTCTTCAACTACTAGTTTGTGTTGTTTTTCCTTGAATTTTTTCAGCTTGGATTTTAGTTGCGGAAATTCATTTGAGAGAATCTTTACTGCATACAACCCCGCATTTGCAGCCTTGTTAATTCCAACAGTAGCTACTGGAGAGCCATTTGGCATCTCAACTATTGAGAGCAATGAGTCCATTCCGCTAAATGCAGACAGATTGCCGCCTTTGGATTTTTTTCCCGGCTTGTAATTGTACACCATGATTGGAACACCAATTACCGGAATTACAGTATATGACGCAACCATGCCGGGCAAATGTGCAGAGCCGCCAGCACCTGCAATAATTATCCTAAAGCCGTTTTTTTCTGCATATCTAGCATAATGCTCAAGCCGTGTTGGGGTTCTGTGGGCAGAAATGATCTGATCCTCGTGTGGAACTCCAAATTCGTCTAGGATTTTGCCTGCATTATGCATTATTTTGCTATCTGAGCTTGATCCCATGATTATTCCCACAATGGGCTTGTTTGTGAGCATAACTCTTGAAAAGAAAATGCTGTTTTTAATGATTCTGGACTGATTTGGGACAGATTTCGAATAACAATTTTTAATCCAATTTTTGATTGATGAGATGTTGGCACAGGTTTTGGGCTTAATTGGGGGAGGGCAGCTTGGAATGATGTTGACTGAGGCTGCAAAAAAGATGCCCCAGTACATATCCGAAGTAATCGTACTTGATCCAACCAAAAACTGTTCGGCAGCCCAGGTTGGTGCAAAACAGATTGTTGCTGACTATAAGGACAAGGATGCAATACTAGAACTTGCCTCAAAGGTGGATATTTTGACGTATGAGATAGAGTCGGGAAACAGTGAAGTCCTAAAGATGGCAGAAGCAAAAACTACCATCAATCCTTCACCTGAGACGCTGCGAATTATCCAAGACAAGTTTTTGCAAAAATCATTTCTTCGAGAAAACAACATGCCGGTTACAGACTTTGTGGCAATAGAGTCACTAGATGACCTCAAAGAAAAGATAAATGACTTTGAGTATCCTGCACTGCTAAAAGTCCGAAGAGATGCATACGATGGACGAGGGAACTACAAAATAAAATCTGAAAACGATTTGGAAAAATCCTATCCGTATTTTGCTGGAAAAACGCTGATGCTTGAGCGGTTTGTTGACTTTAAGATGGAAGTATCTGTAATTGCCGCAAGAAACACAAAGGGGCAGATTGCAACATATCCCGTTGTTGAAAACATTCACGAAAACAATATTCTTAGGATGACTATTACCCCTGCACGGGTCTCACCTTCAGTTGCTATGCAGGCCGAAAAAGTTGCACATGATACAATGCAAGTGTTGCACGGTGCCGGAGTGTTTGGAATCGAGATGTTTGTCACAAGCCAAGACAAAATATTAATCAATGAAATTGCGCCGCGCGTTCACAACTCTGGTCATCACACCCTGCAATCCAGTGCAACATCGCAGTTTGAGCAGCATCTGCGAGCAATACTTGGCTTGGAGCTTGGAAACACAAAACTTTTGCATCCAACCATAATGTACAACATTTTGGGTTCGGATAATTTTCAGGGTCGGTACAAAATCACAGCACCCAAATTAGAAAATGTTTATCTGAAAATGTATGGAAAGACAGAATCAAAACCACAAAGAAAGCTTGGTCATTTTAATTTAGTTGATGCAGACAACACGCTTGGGGCAGAAGGCTTGCTCGAATCGCTAGAATCGATAAAAAACCAAATCAAGCTAGAGCCAGTCTGAATTTAGATACAAAGATTTGACAACAAGGTAATCACATTTTATACAAACTAATATACTAGATTCCTAATAATCTCTATCGACTTGCAAGACAGGGACGAACTAATTACAATGCTAAAGCACTTTGACCTCGAAGAAATTGACGCTAAAATGTACATTGGGCTTTTGCAAACTGGCCCCCTTTCAGTTGGAAACCTTGCAACAAAATTAGACATAGAAAGGGGCAAAGCCTACAGGTCGCTTGAAAAGCTAAGGAGCATCGGTCTAATCACCACAACTCTGAGCAACCCAATTATCTGCAAGCCAGTTGAGCCGCAAGAAGCACTCACAAACATAATTCAAAGAAAAGAAAACGAGTTTGTAACCATGAAAAAGCTTGCAGACAGGCTTTCTGGGGATCTTAAAGACATAACAAGAAAACAGCAGCCAATTGAGACTGCCTCAGTTTCCGTGATTCAGGGAAGGCATAATATTTACTCCAGAGTGGGAAAGCTGCTCCAAGACTCTGGTTCCATAACTTACATTGTAACTACAGGAAAGGATCTTTTGAGGATGTATCACACATCCATTCCAGAAAAGATCAAAATTTGCAAAAACAACGGCGGTCAGATCAGAATAGTTACCGATGTTGGTGATGAAACCACGATCGCAATTATCAACAAGCTTGGCGCATCAGAAATAAGGCTTGGCAAGCTTCCCTCAAAGAGCAGGATGATAGTGGAGAATGGAAAGCACCTCATCATGTCTGGCGGTTTTAGCGAAACGATGGACATGAATGACGAAAATGATTCCGTTTTGGATAGCAACTCTATTGAAATGGTCGACAACATGTACAGCCTTTGCGAACATTTATGGAGGTGTTCAAAGGCCGTCGAGCCGTTAAACAGGATAGCAAAATAGCGTATTGATAGAACTAGAAATTTGAAAATGGAGAACGCAAGCTTCACTAAGTGAACTGATTATCAGATGACCCTGATAATCCCCCAATTATGTGGGAGTGCAATCATGTCGCCACAACTGCATCTTCCTGCTTCAACGACCGAGCTTCTGATCTCTACAGGCGTGCATTCCCGCAGTTCCTGCGGTAATCTGTCTGAACTCAATCCTGTTTCGGCTTTACATGGTAACAGGTAGGAGTTCATATCAATACCACGACGTTCTTCCATTTTGCCTAGCTCTAACAGAGCAAAATCTATGGTGGCATCTTATTTAACAAGCGGGTTATAATACAATACCCTAGTAAAATTCATTGGGCATCAGCTCATTTTTATAAATTTGATCTAGTAATAACGGATAGACCATGTTAGAATTAGCTGCACTAGATCAAATTAGAATTATTTTGGCAGTATCCATGCTAGGTATTGCAACAGCATCAGATATCAAAAAACGGGAAATAAACGACATAATCTGGGTGGTGTTTGGTGCAATAGGTGCCATTCTCATCCCATTTGCCGGTGACCTAAATGATGAATTATTAAAAATAGGAATATCGATGATTGTTGCGCCCATTGCCATCATAATATGGCGATTTGGCCTTTTTGGAGGCGCCGATGCCTTTGCATTGATTGCCTTAGCAGTTCTTGCGCCAAACATGACACTAGTAGAAGGCACGATTACACCGTTTACCGTCCTCACAAATGCAGTTCTTTTGTCAGTAGTTCCAATGTTCATCAATGCAGTACGAAATGTAATTCTGATTGCTAGAAAAATCGATATTTTCGAAGGATTTGATGAAACAAAGGGGAGAAAGCTTCTTGCCATGTTCATCGGATACAGGGCCGCTAATCCAAAGTTTGGATTCTCAATTGAACGAAAAAACGGCAAACGCAAAAAGCTCAATTTGTCATTTCAGCACGCAGAGTATGCAGCATTTTGCGAAAAAAAAGACACGTGGATTACACCGGGAGTCCCATACATGATATTCATTTTTGCTGGTTTTGTAATTCAGCTAATTTATGGCGATATTATTTTTAGCCTGTTTAGCGGCTTGAGTTAAAACACAAAACAAACTAGTCCAAATCTAGTGGGCCTGCAGGCAGAATTTACATGTGCCACTAGTATTGACTAGGATTGCAAGCTTGTCCTTTGTAAAGGTGATATGAAATGACTTTATCTTGCTTTTATAAAGAAAATTCTTTTTCCCATTTTCTGCAATCTGACCCGAGATGCGAATCATATTATTTTCCAAAAGATGGTGCAGCTTACGATACACAGTTGTGAGTGGTATTTTGGTTTCTTCCGCAATCTGTAATGCGGATCTTGGCTTTTCCATCATTGTTGCAAGAATTATCCTTGTATAATTATCAGAAAAGACTTCGAGTGCTTTTTGTTTTTTGTCATCTTCGTCAATTGCGATTTCGTGTAATACGTCAGTTGACACTTTTATCACCCACTATATATCAAATTCATTTTTAAATGTATAACCAAATTCAGAAAAGTTGTTTTGAATAGACTAAGAAACCGTGGATGGTGTGGAATTATTGCAACCAGCACGATTTATTAGTTAATTAAGCAGAGGCCGAAGTAATGGCACTAAAAGCAGCGCTGATAATTACGGGCATTGCTATAGGATTGCTTGCCATATATTATGCGGATGTAGGGGTAGCAGCTGGCGCAGATTATGGATTTTTGCCATTTGACCACAAGACGAGAGGGATGGTGCTTGGCGGACCAGCCATGGCGCTACCAATCATCGGGTTTTTCATATCACGGAATGAGCCATCAAGACCACTTGCTGCCATGTTGTTTGTAGTTGGCATCATGATAATTGTAGGAGGTGCTTACATTTTAGCAAACGCTCCAGCTGAAACACTGGAAAGAAACCCAATGGCAGAGGCAGCACCTTTGTTTGGAGTAGGCGCATTTCAAATAGCACTAGGTGCCATAAAAATTCGAAAATCAAAATGACTGTCTGCGCCAAATGCAACGCAAAAACCGATGAAGCGTATGACTGCATTCACACAAATGATCAGGAATTTTGCGTCGAGTGTTATACTGAACTGCATTATTACATAACAGAGCAGAAAAATTGCTAGAAATCCAGCCCTTCATCCAATGGATTAGCTCACTAATATCCGATTATCTGTATGCCGGAGTTTTTGCTGCAGCCGTAATTGAGACGGTTTTTCCTCCAATTCCAACAATGGCAGTATTCCCATTTGCCGGATATATCGCATCACAAAACGGCATGTCATTGCCAGAAGCAATCGGTCTTGGAATGGCAGGTGGGTTGGGAGCAACAATTGGGTCTACAATAATTTATGTAATCTGCATAAAGCTTGGACGAGTCGCACTCCTCAGGTACCTCAAATACGCCAAGATTTCAGAAGAACGTCTTGCCAAAATTGAAAAATGGTTTGAAAAACACGGAGATAAGGCAGTTTTTTTGGGAAGGCTAGTACCTGTCTTGCGCGAGATGATCTCAATTCCAGCAGGGCTCTTAGGAATGAAACCCATCAAATTCTTACTTTACACGTTTGGCGGCTCCTGTGTGTATGGAGTTGCACTGACATTGGTTGGCTATTATTTTGGACTAGTAACAATTGATCTTTTCTGAAAAAAACTACACGTATAGAGCAATCATTAGGTAACTTAGTTACCAAGTAGTTATTATTGATCAGATCTTCGTCCATATATTGCAATAAAAAATCTTCACACTATTGGGTTAGTCTTATTGGCGTCGTTAGTGAGTATCACAGCCACTCCAGTTTTTGCAGAAAGGGCTGTAGAAGTAACAAAAGAAATCGATGTCAGAAAAGAAGTCCTTGCTATTGTTCTTACAGACCTTCGGAGCTACAAGGAAATTTTTCCTACGCTTGTAAAAGACGTCCAGATAAGCTCAGAGACAACCCAGGCAAAATTCATAATTATTGCGCAGGGAACTCATGATGCTGACGTAAGATCATCAATACTGCAAGATGGTTCGTTTGCAATAGACATAATCTCAGGTGACCTAAAGGGTTCGCAGATCATAACCAACCTTGAAAAAAGAGTTGGATTCGACGGAACGCCTGATGGGGCAACCATCGTTAAGGCCACACTGACATTAAAAACAAGCTGGTGGGTATCCGCTGCGTTGTCATTTGTTAGTGATTCTGACATAGAAAAAGCAGTAGGCGATGGGTTTTATGAGCTTGGGCAGTATGCCAAATCAGGATACTCGCAAGGCGAACTAGTCAACATGGACTATGAGGAAAAAACTAGCTCGCAAGAGTTGCAAGTTTCCACAGAGCCTAAGGAAAAAGACACCATACAAAAATTACAAGTTTTTAAAATAGAGTCTGAGGAAAAACCAAAAAACACTGCCTTTGTAAAAACGGAAAGATCGTTTGGAAGAAATAGTGTATTTCTTTCTACTTGATGTGTCCGAATCAAACACCATACCAGATATTAATTTCAAAGTACATTGATACCTAGGCGTTTAGGGCTGTCGCCAAGATACTATCGTTTTTGGCCTTAAGCCTTGGATGCCGATTTTCTCTTACTCACCGATCCGCATCAAATCTTAATAGATTGAATGACGTTTTGTTAATATGGAAGATCAAATTCCACGATGCGAGTGTCCGCCAGGATCTGAAAACTACGAAAATGAAGACGGTGTGAACATTTGCCTTTCTTGTGGCGGATGGGTACCGGCAAAATAGGAAAGGCTGACAGATTTTTCGTGCCCCATTAGGCTCCGAAGATCTGATGTATCAGGCTTCTCGACATCCCCATTGGACAAAATCATAAACTAAATAATTTCTACAAAAAGAGATTTTGCATTTTTTTCTTCTAAATGCGACCTAGAACAGTTTCATAAGGTAAGCTGAGCAAGATTTAAGGAATATACGAAAAAGCTGTCTTCATGAGCAAGATTGTAGTTTTGCTTGGAATTTTCGCGCTTTTTGGAATGTTTGCCATATTTTCTAATTTTGCTTTTGCATCATGTGCAGTAAATGAAGACTGGTCTGACGCCCCATGCTTTGATGTGCTGCCAGTAAACAGAGAGGAATACAGAGCGGCTTGGGCTCCATACTATGACTACAAAGGCTCAGACTGGATGGAGCAAAAAAAGGCAGAAATGTTTGATGCCAAAGATGAAGGAATGTTGGCAGAATGGATGGACGGCAGCAGCCAAAACCACAACGTGTTTTCTTATTACCAGTCCAGAGGAGAAATATCATTTCCACTAGAATATGACCGTCCTTTCTTTGAGGATGATCCCAGGTACTATCTACAGTTTTTTACTCAGGGGTGGCTGTTTTTTGTTTTGATTGGAGTATCTGCAGGTCTGATAGCTGGTGCTGCCGTGTTTATAATTAGAAGGCGAAAATGAAAACTTCAAAAATTCTTTTTTATATCAACCTAGGATTTGCAATATTTTTAGGAATTGGTTGGGTTTACTTTTATTCATTTATCATACTGGACGACATTTCAAGAATGCCACGTGCATTAACAAGAAATGCAGCCATTACAGAATTAAATGTATTATTTTTGATCAGCTTGGTTTTGTTGCCGTTAACGTATAGACATGGAAAACATAGGAATGAGATTAGAAAATGAAAACAAGATACAAAATAATCGGAATACTTGCATTAGCGTTTGGACTGATCAATATTTTTTGGTATACGCCTTACTCGCTTGCCCTGGTTTTTATGAATCAGCCGTTTCATTTCCAACACTTGCAGAATATAGAAGTATATGATGGTGGTGGGATTGGAACTCAAATACTGTATTTGCCCTTTGAGGCAATCCAGTCTGACCCGTACTGGTTGATTTGGTCGCTCTCATTATACTTCGGAATAGTGATTCTTTCAGTTCTTGGCGTTGGGTCACTCAGGCAAAAACATGAGTAAGACTAGAGAAAATCAGCGTTTTTAAAAGCGAATTTTTCTCAGATGTGTGTGCAAGCAGTAATACTGGCAGGCGGAAAAGGGACCAGACTCAAGCCAATAACAGATTATGTCCCAAAGTCCCTAGTGCCATTAAACAACATACCAATTATAGAGTGGCAAATCAGGTATCTCAAAAAATTTGGAGTAAGAGATTTTGTGATTTGCTCGGGCTACAAGACAGACCAGCTTGAAAACTATCTTGCACACAAACAAAATTTTGGCTGCAAAATAAAATACTCTACAGAGAAAAAGCCCCTTGGAACTGGTGGTGCAATAAAGAATGCCGCCAAACTCATCAGGGGAAAATCGTTTTTGGTTCTAAACGGAGACGTCATAACAACAATCGATGTGCGCAAGCTTTTCAAAAAGCCAAATTCAATAGCGCTGGTTGAGCTTAGAACAAAGTTTGGGACAGTCGACTTGTCTGGAGATGTGATAGTTGATTTTCGAGAGAAAAAATCTATCTCAAATGTTTGGATGAATGCAGGCATTTACCATCTTGAGAAAAAAACACTAGAGGACATACCATCAAATGGCTCAATTGAGGAAATAACATTTCACAAATACGCCAAGGCAAAAAAATTATCTGGAATAAAGTTCAAAGATACGTTTTGGTTTTCCATTGATTCACATAAAGACTTGGAAGAATGTGCAACTATAATGAAGAATAAAAAATATGAAAAATTCGTCTCCAGTTAGGTATGGCCATTGAAATTATCATATAGTCTTGGTTCACTTCTTTCTATTTCTGATCTACTAATATGTGCGGAGAAGATCTCAAAAAACAGACCAGATACGGTCTGGGTGCCAGAAACGTGGGGCATGGAAAACTTTGCAATGCTAAGTGCAGTATGCCAAAAAACGCCTTCAAAGATTGGCTCTTCTATTATCAACATATTTTCGCGTAGCCCAACACTAATTGCAATGGGCGCCGCTACAATAGACACATTATCAAACCAAAGACTCGTCTTAGGGCTTGGAACCAGCAGTATTCCAATTGTTGAGGGGCTGCATGGCTACAAATTCTCAAGGCCACTCAAACGCATGCAGGAATACGTGGAAATAATCCGACTGACACTATCTGGAAAAAAAATTGATTATTCCGGTGAGATATTTTCCCTAAACGGATTTACACTTCTTATCAAACCACCAAGACAGAACATCCCAATTTACATTGCAGCAATAAACCAAAAAATGATAGAGCTAACTTGGAAGATTGCCGATGGCGTGATTTTTTACCTAAGGCCAATTTCCGAGATGAAAAACACCATCGCAAAAATGCAGTCAAAGCGAACAATTGATGTGGCCTGTCAGTTCATCACCTGCGTCTCAGAAGACGAGCAGCTGGCAAAAGATCGGGCGCGCAAAACTTTGGCATTTTACATTTCCGTTGGAGATATTTACAGAAGGTTTCTTGCAGAAAATGGCTTTAAAAAAGAAACCGACAGTATTTACTCACAATACCTAAAATCCGGACTAAAATCAAACCACGAGTCTGTCACAGATGCGATGTTAGAGTCACTTGCGATTTGCGGAACGCCAGAACAGTGCAAAGAACAGTTAAGGCGTACCTATGATGCCGGCATTACTCATCCGATAATTCAGTTCAACCCAATTGGTGACGTACAAGCGTCATTTGATTTACTAACAAAAACATTCAGTGACATACCTTGAAGAAAATCGCAGTTGCCAGTTATTGTACGACAAAATTTTCTGTCGATGACACTCCAATAGAGAGCCTGCTTTTTTCTGCAACAAAACTAGTGTTCGAGCAAACAAAAAACCTAGATCAAAAAGACGTTGACGCAGTTTTAGTTTCAACAAATGAAAACAAAAAATACCTCTCATCAATTGTTGCCGAAATGTCGGGAATAACACCGAAAATCTCCCATAGTGTGGAAAGCCTCTGTAATTCTGGGACAAACTCGGTAATTTCGGCATATTCCTACATTCAGGCCGGATTGGCAGATGTAGCACTGGTTGTAGGTGCAGAACGGTTTGACAGTCCTGGACAGGTGCTTGATTGGGATGTCTCGCGTGGCGAGTTTAAGCACCCAATTTTTTGGGCATCAATGTTTACGAGGGCACACAAGCGCAAGTTTGGAACAACAGACGAGCAGCTGGCGTACGTTTCTGCAAAAAACCACAAAAACGCCCAAGACAATCCAGCAGCCTACCCAAAACACCACTCCATGGATGAGATAATGCACTCAAAGAGGCTGACTGACGATCTCAGATTGCTTGACTGCTCAAGGCCATGCACTGGAAGCTCTGCTGTTTTGTTGGCATCCGAAGATGTAGTCAGAAAATTTACCGACTCGCCAGTCTGGATTACAGGGATTGGCCAGAAAACCACCTCTGCAAGTTTTACAAAAAACGACCTAGTAACGCTACAGTCCACTGCCGATGCGGTCGCTCAGGCATATACAATGTCAAAAATTGAGCCAAGCCAAATCGACGTAGCTGAAATCCATGACGCATTTTCCATATGCGAGTTGATGATTTTAGAAGACCTAGAAATAGTGCGGAGTGGACAGGCTGGAAAATATGTTGCAGACCTTTACAATACGAACAGTAAAAAAATCAACCCGCGAGGTGGCCTGATTGGCTCAGGTCATCCACTTGGAGCCACAGGGGTTGCCCAAGTAGCTGAAATTGCATGCCAGCTAGAAGGCAATGCCAAAAAAAGGCAAGTCGATGGTGCAAAAATCGGTCTTGTTCAAAACATGTCTGCAGCTGCGACATCATCTACGGTATTGGTCATGAGATCATGAGTGTCTTTGAGTCTGAGCTAAAAAAGGGAAGGTTTGTTGTAGGCGAGTGTTCAAAATGCCAAAAGGTAACATGGCCCCCAAACGATTTTTGCAGTCATTGTTTTGGCAGCCTTTCTTGGCGAGGCATCAAAGAGCCAGGAATTATTGTTGAATGCTCATCAAAGGACGGCAGGACCTTTTGTATTGTGGAATTTGAAAACACTGTACGAGTAATGGGTACTATTTCAGGCAACACAGAACCAAAACCCGGAGCACAGATCCGAGTCATCAGTTGTAGTTTTGATGATTCTCCAAAATTTACGTTTGGGCCCGAAAAGTCAGATCTTTAAATCAAGTTGGTTATTATATTATAACCACATCCACTTTAACTTGAAATTCTACCAATCATTGTGTTGAAAAAGCTCCAGCTCGAACAAGTTTTAGCCAGTAAAAAGCAAGTCAAGATTCGATCAAAAAAAGACAATGTAAGAATCGCAAGGACAAGGCGAAGCCGCGGTTATCATTGGGAGGACACGTTAGTAAAGCGATTCAATGCACTAGAAGGATGGAAGGCCTTTAGACTCGGATCCCCAAGTGTCGGCCTGCCAGACATTCTTGTCGTGAGCACAAAAAACTGCACCATATTTACAATTGAGGCCAAATCTGGAACCACCAACTCACTCGTGGTTCCCTTTGATCAAATATTGCGATGCCTAAGATGGACAGACACCTTTGAGCTATACGATACAAGAAAGGTGGTTTTTGCCTTCAAATTCCTCTCAAAAAAACGAATTGGGCTTAGCCTATATGAAAAACGGGAGCTAAGGGAATACTACAAAGTCTGGGACAAAGAAAATATGATTTCAGACATTGCATGTAATTACGACGGCAGCACATATTCCATAATTGAGGGAAAGCGCCAAAAATTGACTTTGGATGATTACCAAATGCCTTTTGTGAGCAGAAACGCCAAAACATTCAATCAGAATGCCAACACCGACAATTTTGAATAATTCTTTAAATTAGCTAAACGACATACTAGAATCATGAGCTTTGAGGAGTTTGTAGACGAGCGAATGCTTGTAAGCCACAACGTCTTTGGCAACAAGGAAATGAAGATCAAGATTTTGGAAGTATCTGATGAACACCCGCCAGTACAGTGGAAGTTCGGAGACAGGGTCAAAGTCAACAAAATCCTTGTCA
>DASWKH010000043.1:0-15189 GCA_036396715.1 Candidatus Nitrosotenuis sp. | reverse complement strand
AGTAGGGGTAATACTGGCAGCGCTAGTTTTTGATTTTGTCAACGGCTGGAACGATGCGGCAAACTCCGTTGCCACAGTAATTGGCACCAAGGTTCTAAAACCAATACATGCAGTGATGCTTTCTGCAGCTGCGAACTTTATCGGACCATTTGTCTTTGGCGTCGCAGTTGCCACAACAATTGCAAAGGGGATCATAAACCCAGAAGACGTCACAATTTACATGATAATTGGTGGCCTGGCAGGTGCAATCTCATGGGCTTCGCTTGCCACTTATTTTGGACTTCCAATCTCGGTGAGCCATTCACTCATTGGCGGACTGATCGGAACCGGACTTGCGGCAGTTGGATATGAAAAATTGCTATTTGATGGCCTCTACAAGGTGCTAATTGGAATAATTGCCTCCCCGATTGGAGGGCTAGTAATTGGCTTGCTACTTACCACTGTCATCATCACAATATTTGCAAAATACCGACCAGGGCCTGTGAACAAAACATTTGGAAGGCTGCAACTGTTTTCATCTGCGTGGTTTGCTCTGACGCACGGCGCAAACGACGGACAAAAGACGATGGGGATAATTGTACTAGTTCTAATGTCGGAGGGAATACTGACGGAATTCGAAGTTCCAGTTTGGGTGATTTTGGCAGCAGCGTCTGCAATTGCGCTTGGCACCTTCACTGGGGGCTTTAAGGTGATAAAGACTTTGGGGATGAAAATCGCAAGACTGCGGCCATACCAGGGATTTGCAGCAGAAACGGGAGGCGGGATAGTTCTGGCAATCTTTGCATCACTTGGGATCCCGGCAAGCACCACACACGCAATAACCGGATCCATAATGGGGGCTGGGGCAACGCGAAGAAAACAAGCCGTGCGCTGGAAGATAGGAAGACAAATTGTGTTTGCATGGCTAATCACAATACCTGGCAGTGCGGCAGTGGCATTTGTTGCAACGCACATCATTTACTTTTTGGTTGGCACTTGATAGAAACGGAAATGTCAAATTTTTGATCCAGAGTGTGTTTTTTTGGATATCAGCTAATATAATAAAACACGGACACTATCAAAAATCATGGCAACAAAAAAGCCTGATTTTGACTTGGCGCTAACACACCTTCGAAACAACCAAAACATGGCAGCCTACAACATGTTCACAGAAATTGCAGAATCAATAAAAAACTCAGACCCAATCAAGGCGGCAATCTCGTACATACTTGCATCCGAGTGCAGGGAGAGACAAA
Source organism: Candidatus Nitrosotenuis sp. (assembly GCA_036396715.1). GTDB lineage: Archaea > Thermoproteota > Nitrososphaeria > Nitrososphaerales > Nitrosopumilaceae > Nitrosotenuis. Next base: position 13,954 of record DASWKH010000043.1, on the reverse strand, counting down.
ACAAGGACGTATCATCTGAGACAACGGCTGCAGGAAGTCTGTTTTTTAGCTTTGCAAAAAAGGAGAAAACGTATTCATCAAAGACTGCGTTTTTGTGCGCAGCAAAATGTTTTCTTAAAGCCGGAAGATACGACAAGGCAAAAGAAGCTTTTGAGAAATCAAAGGACTTCAAAATAGAGCAAATCATAGACACACGGCCAATCGTTATAGTGGATGACAGCAAGGCAATCGTAGTAAAACTCCAAAACCTTCTTGGCAACCTTGGCTACACAAATGCACACATATTTTACAACGGCAACGACGCACTAGCTGGCTGCAAGAAACTGCTAAAATCAAATCCAATAATTCTGCTTGACATGGGGCTGCCAGACATAAACGGCGACGAGGTGGCAAGAAAAATCTTGGCACAAAAGCCAGACACGCAAATCATACTAATCACTGCAGACGCAAAAACAACAAAACGAGTCAAAGACACCATATCGTCTGGCGCACTAGCATTCATCCAAAAACCATTTACAATCCGGGAGCTAAAGGATGCGCTCTCTACTGCAGATTCTGAATATTCACTATCACAAAAGTAGCAGTGACATGTTTACGATATTTACGTTTTTGAAATCAAACTTGGTTATCCTGTAGTCTATGATGTCATCTGAGAATCTTTCAATGATTCTTGCCGCGGGATTCTTTAGTCCCCGCTCAAGGCGCATAATTATCAGCATATTCCATTCGCCTTCCAGGTTTGCTACTAGGAGATAGTGGGGCAGAGAAACCACATGTTCGCGTATTGCCTCCTTTAGGGTCTCTAGAGACTTGGTTACCTTGAACTTTACAAACAACGCCTCGTGATCATTTGATTCCGTTACGTCGGATAGCACTGCCTTGTAGCCTTTGATAATGCCGCTTTTTTCTAGGCGCTCAATTCTCTTTCTGATGGTTCTGTCTGAGACGTCGTGTCCAAGCTTTCTTAGCTCAGTGGCAATGTCCTTTGAGGGGGTGCGCGCATTTACGTTTAGGATCTCGATTATTTTCTGGTCTACTTTGTCTAGGTTGGACCAAGTCTCTCCGCTCATCACAATGTGGAAAAACTGCGTGGCTTTTGAATAATATGTAGTGCAAAAAATGGACTTTCTTGTTTGTGATTGCAAAGTGTATGGTCTCCAAAAGAATCAGTCAAAAGATCCAAACCTCACAAACCCCGCTAAATTCAATCAAACTTGTTGGGTTTCAACAAGTTTTTTCAAAAACCGATTCTTGGTACCAATTAGGATAATTCTTTGCTGATATTCCTATTCTTTCTTTCAATGAATTCAATCACTTTATCTGGCAAATGGGGATTTCCAAAGTCCTTAGAATACGCTGAATAGATCTTAATGGTCTGATCGTGTTTTATGGTATAATCAGATATTGGCTTGATTATTGTCCTGTATTCGTCTTTTAAAACCATTAACTCTTCAGCTAACCTGTCTGCAATCAAAATGTGAGATTCATTTCCAATATCCATCACACGTCTAGCTATTACAATACCTGGGCCCCACATGTTTTTGTTATCATTAATGTCATTTGAAATAAAGACTGGTCCTGAGCTAAGACCTATCCGGACACCTATTCTTTCATTGGGTGCTTTGTCCTGATTGTATTGATGAATTTGTTGATGTAACTCGATGCTTAGATTTAGGGGCAACTCTGGGTTGAGTAAAAACGTGATTACCATTCCGTCGCCAGTTGGCATGATGATCTTTTTTATCTTTGACGAGCGAAAGGCCGAACATGTTTTAATCAATCTGTTGAGGACATCTATCTTTGTCATTTGGTTTTTGACTGAAAGTGAGGGATCGGATAGTCCTACAACATCGACAAAGAAAAAATTTGCATTGATGACATCTGGCAAACCCGTGTCCGAAATATTGTGTCCGTATATCCCAGCTAGCCTTCTGTATGTCTCTCTGCATTTTTCGCTATCAAAGGCCAGATCTAACTCCATTACTGGAGAACCGGAAATTTGCTTTCCACATAAGGTACAAACATCTGACAACGTTAGTTCATGAATGAAAACAAGACTTAAACTTTGATTTCGTTCTCTTCTGCAAGGCGATTTATTTGGCTTGCAAAAGGATGAGTTGGATGCTTTATGACAGTCAAGAATTCTTTTCTGCTAAACTGAATGTCACAGTAACAAGGAATGGCAGAAATGATCCTCATTCCCACAGTTTTTGCGAGTTTTTCATCAAAGCCTATCTCCTGCTCAATCAGATTATGCTCATGTGCATAACTGGAATCCGGCATGCAAAATCCAGCCACGCGGTTTAATATCAAATATGACTTTGCACCATATTTTGTAAGTGAACCATAAATATCGTCAGCCATCTTTTTTGTTCCATCAACGTCTAGTTCTCCCATTTTAAGTGTCAAAAATAAAATATCAGCTACTGCCAACGCGTTAATTGACCAGTATCTTATGCCGGGGCTGGTGTCAATTATGATGTAGTCTACATCATAATCGGAAATAAGTCGTTCTCTTAGAAGGATGAACTTTCTGAGCAACTGCATCTTTGCATTATCTTCCCTGCCGCTCTCAAGTTTGTAGATTTCCTCCTTTTTTGGATTGCAAAAACCCACCCAAAACCTGCCATTCTTATTTTCACTCGTGCCAGAAGATTCAGTAAGAAGCGTCGTCATGTCGATTGCGACATCGCTGATATCTGCACTGTCATTTAGAAAATCATTAATCCATTTTTGTGGTTCTTTTTCAAAATAAGCTTGAATGCTGGGGGCAGAAACATCAAGATCAAGAAGAAAGACGCGATATCCTTTCTTAGCTAACGATACTGCAAGGTTGCACGCAAGAGTTGTTTTGCCAGTGCCTCCTTTGTAAGAATGAAACGCGATGCACTTGGTCATCTTTTTTAAATGAAACCGTGCATATTTAGAAATTTCTGATTTTGTTTTCTAGCAAGTTTAAAACTCAAATTGGGTTGAACATCTCACCATACAAGCTTTTGAATTTCTTAAAAAATATCTCGCAATCCTTGCTGTCAAAAGCATAGGTGATACCATCAATTTCGATTAGAGATTGGTTTTTTTGCTCAGAAATCATCTTTCCACACATGGCACAGGCGCGTTGCAAGGTTTGATTTGGCATTTTTCTTCCTTAGTTGTCAGTAATGCCTGGGCCTTATTTGAGGATCCTCAATGCTCCGGATGGGCAGGCAGCCACCGTTTTTCTGACCTGATCCTCAGGTGCTCCATTAGGTATGATCACAAACTTTCCGTCCTTTACCTGAAATACCGATGGGAGGCTCTTAACGCAGTTGCCAGAATGTATACAAATTTTATCATCCCATGTTATTTTTAGCATGCCAGACATCTCTAATCATGACATATAAAGTAGAGTAAAAGATCATTTGGCTTTATTATTCCACCATGTGCGCTCATAGGTTTCATCTTTTAACTCGTAACCATTAAACACTTGAAAATAGACTTGCTTGATTTTGTTTTGCTTATCCAACTCTGATTGTATCCATATGCTTTCGAATATTGATGCACATGAAGAGACAGTAGAGTCAACATTAGAATATGTTGCAGTTCCTGTGGATTTTTCAAAATCTTTTTGCATGTCGTCGTTAATTTCAATCGAAAGCGACAATATTTGATCGATAATTATCGTAATTATCTTATTTTGCAGTGGTTTTCGAATGTACTGTATGTGGATCTGTTTTTGTCTTTGCACCAATTTCTTGTGTGTAATGTCTTTTATGGTGTCGTCTTCAGTTGGAGCCAAAACCCTGACGTTTACGCCTCGCTCGACTGCTTCTCTTAATACGTCCAATATACCTTCTCGCTCCGAGCGATAAAATGAGTTAACTGAGGAAAATAACACCAGTATTTCATACGTGGCGGAACGAAGCAAGTTGAAGATCAATTTCTTAATCTCTGTGGCGTCACTGATCGTTTCTATAAACTCCTTATCGAGGCCCAGCTCTATCTCTTTGATTTTGTCTTTTGCCGGAATAGCTTTGCTCCATAACATGTCAAAAAGATACTGCTGCGTTTCAACAAATGACCTCAGGTTGATGTGTATTAGATTAGTTTGTGAGTCTTTGTCCATTGGGAGTATGTTGCCCAGATACTCATTCCCATCCACAATCCCAAAATTACCTTTCACTGAGTCGATGTGTCCCACATCAAAATACCTCATTATGGTTTTACAGTATGCGAGGTTTTCTTTGGTAATCTCAGTGATCAGTCGCAATCTGGTGCCTTTGTATTTTAATTGCGCAACTGCATTCCAAAGCAACTCGTCATTTATCTGAATCACTGGACCTCTCTTGTCCAAACAGCAATCCAACCTGTCACAGATTTTTGAAACTACTTGTAGGACAGTGATTTCGGAGCTAGTGATTTCGTCAGATATGTGTATGGTTGAATCAATATCTGATGGACTCATATCATAATGTGTAGTGAATTTATGAATATAAGTACAGCAGATCATATTTTACTAAAACTTGATTTTTTCATAAAAAAACTTGAAGTTACTTGGAAAAATTATATAAATTAGGTTACTGACATGGAATCATGCCAATATATCTTGACGTTCACAAAGTCCCTTTTACAGAGGACAATTTGAAAGAGCTTTGCAAATTACCGCGTGACGAATTTGGAGTAAGGCACATCAATTTGTTCTACAATAGGGAGTCAAGAGTTTGTTTTTGTTTGCTTGAGGCGCCAAACAAGGAAATGGTTGAAGACCACCATACTAAAGTCAACATCAAATGTGAATGGATACAGGAAGTTGTAATGGCGGCGCCGATGTCATCGCCAGCACCGCCTTAATCGCTAGTCTAAATAATTACTGAAAAACAAGTACGTTAGTTTTACTCGTCTGAGTCGCCTTTAAGCAAATCGCCTATTCCAAATTCCTCTATTGCCTTCTTTCTTTTCTCATCAAGCCTTGCAATCTCTTCTGCTTCTTTTTTATCGTCGCCCTGATAGATGGTCCTGATGGGCCACGGGATTCGTATGTCGTGCTTTTTGAATTCTTCGTAAATCATAATCCGTAGGTCGCTTTTGACCTTGAATTGGTTGCCATAGCTTCTAACGTATACCCACATCATAAAATCAAGGGATGAATCGTTGAATTTCTCAAACCGTACCGTCGGCTGATCCAAATCAACAACGTCCCTATCGCAGCCGCAGCTTGCCATGTTTTCGTCCAGGTAGGGGCAACGCTGCTGTACGATCATATGCTTGTTCTTTACATCCTTAATTTCCCTCATGCCGCGTTTTCCCACCTTTATCAAAATGGCGGCAACTTGTTTTGGGTCGTTAAGATATGATACGCCGACATTTACAATGGCAGGTACCAGCTTGATCTCTTTTGAAAAATTTGTGATCTGGGCATTTATCAGCTGCCTAGTTGGAATGATTGCAAAAGACTCGTTGAGTGGATGCCTTACGTAGGTAACTCGCGGCGTGATTTTGTGCACGTATCCGTTATAGCCTGACTCTAGCTGAATTCTGTCGCCTTCAACGAAGACCTTGTCCTTTCTAATTAGGACGTAGGCAAAGTAATTTTGCATGGTTTCTTGCAATGCAAGGCCGACGCCTATTGCCAAGCCGCCAGTGGCAGTCGCCAGCACCACTAGGTCTACGCCCCACCAGGAAACTACGCCAATTATCACCGCAACAAAAATTCCTACTGGAAGAATCTGTTTGAAGGATTTTGGAACTGTTGCCCTCTTTTTTTCTGCAGTGCCGGGGGGTCTTGCACCTGCTATGATTTCATTATAGTCATTTAGCCTTTTTTCTTCTCTCCACACATCAATTGGGTAGATTTCTTCTGGCATCTGGCCCGGCCTAAGCTTCCTTCCAGATTGGTTATTGCCTGTTATGCAAGCGTTGTAATATTTTGCATACTTTGCCCTCTCTGATTTTTTCCATTCTTCAAAAGGATTCTTGATGAGAGCCTGGTAGCTCCCAATGGGTGCGCCAAGCGACGTTCTAAATTTTTCAAGCATCTTTCGCCCCTCTTCTGTTTGCAGATGCTTTTTGAATTCATCTTCGTCCATTTCTTCTGGTGTATTTGTCGGGGGTATCCACCTGTATGCCTTGTGAAACAAGTCTCCCTCGTCGTCTGGAAATCCTTTTTTTTCTTTCCAGGCTTCAAAATCCGCCCACTCTAGAATTGATTTTTCGCGCTTGTCAAGTATTATTGGTATTATGTGAGCTACGGTGTAGCCAATGACCAGAATGTTTAGCGTGTTTAAAATCTTGGCAAACGTCTCAGCGGGGTTAATCGCGCCAGCAGACAGCTCCTCTTCTGAGAGCTCGACAAACAATTCAAAAACCTGTATGTAGACATTGACTGATGATACCAGAGCAATGGCAAAAAACGGCAACACTGCGGCCTGTACTAGGCGAGATACGTGGGGTCTGCGATAGCTAAGACTTTTGCGCTGGGCCCACTTGGAGAACTTGTGGTATACGGTACAAATTACAATGATGCCAATAATTAAAACAGCAAATGCAATCTGAATGGACGTCGAAGACGCTATGAGCTGGGAAACAGAATGGAATTGTCCAACCTCGCCTGATATTGCTCCTATGATCTCTCCTTCGGCCATATTCTCCTGTAAAAATCATAAATTTACAAACATAAGTTAGTTTTGTTGCAGAAAATGCGATAGTTGGGGTGGCGTGGGATGAAAAAAATCTCAGCTCAATCCAATTTGTGAATGGCATCAAAATAAACAGAATTAAATCAATAATACTAAATGCAAAGAATGCCTAATGTCTGGTAATTTGCCAAGCCTTGTAAAATTCTTCTTACAAATGCGGTATGACTGTAACCCACAAGACAAGCAAAACCTCGAATCGCTGCAAAAACAAATGCAGGAGCGAATCAATTTTCTTAATGAGAATAACTTGGACACATACGGCGATCCCAAACTTTTGGAAAGCTACGAATTATACGCCCAGATCCAAGAATGTCTCTTTCAGGATCATACAGACCAGTACATACTGATAGCCGGAATCATTACTGGGATTTCTCTTCTTATCTACGTTCGCTGGCGGATGATAAAGAGAGCAGAATCTAAAAAGAAGCTGAATTTTAGGGGATGATCGCAAAGTTGTGTCTAGTGGTAGTGTTTTATTATCAGTCCTGAAAATGGCCTCTTCCTATTAAATATCATAAGGCGGACATACTACCATGTTTGGGTTTTCAAAACACTGCCCAATCTGCGGAATGGATGTAAAGAAGGAAACGGCAATCAAAAGATTCGGAAAATATTTTTGCTCCGATATTTGCGTTGAGCAGTATCTGCAAAAAAAGGCATCTGAATTGGCCAAGCCACGGCGCAGAGGATGTTTCTAGGTTGCAAAGACTAGAAGAGATTGGAATTCTAAAAAGCCGATACGATGATAACAAAAACACCGTTTTTGATTTGTGGTACCAGTGGATGCGTTTTTCTTTAAAGTACAACGGCGCACTTTTTGAGGCAGCCTCAAAATCTGCCATGACTTTTTTTAATATGGGCAACGCGCCATTACAAAAGATTAGAAACGCAATGCGCGCATCTTTTGACTCTGCCTTAAGGGAGCGTCTAAGCAAAGATGATGTGGCCGCAAGCGTTGCAAGACTGGTAGAATCCCAGGCAGACTTTGCAAAGGATGGGTCTAATCTTCTTGCCAATTATTCTGATTTTATTTCAAGAATATCACAACTGTTTGAGCCATTCAGGGACACGATGAACAGGACTCCTTCCGATATTATCTGGTTTGGTGGACGATTTTGCATTCACCACTACAAATCAGAAAATGAGAAACGGCACAAAACACCAATCCTTGTTGTATACTCTCTTATTAACAGACACTACATTCTTGACTTGCTTCCAGACATTAGCATAATTAACAATCTGCTGCGGCAGGGCTTTGATGTATATGCCACAGACTGGGGAACCCCCGTCTCCTCAGACAAGGACATGTCACTTGAAAACTATGCGCATGAATATGTAGAAAATGCAGTAGATAAAATCAAGGAAATTTCCGGCGCAGAAAAGGTGACTTTGTTTGGATATTGTTGGGGCGGAATTTTTGCCCTCCTGTATTCATGCCTGCACCCAGAAAGTGTAAAAAACCTGATTCTTCACGCAACCCCTACTGAGATTGAGGGAAGCGAGACGGTAATTGAGAGGTGGACAGCTGAGATAAACGCAGACAAACTTGTCGAAGCTTATGGAAACGTTCCAGGATTTTTCCTCAACTTGGCGTTTGTTCTTCGAAATCCTGCTGAAACGTTGCTAAAGTATTGGAGGTATTTTAGCGAACCACGAAGCATGAGCGAGATACTGCAGTTTTTCTCAATAGAAACATGGCTTTATGACAGCGTTCCGATAATCGGTGGGGTGTACAGGGAGGTAATCGACCAGATCTATAAAGAAAACCTGCTCATTAAAAACAAAATGAAGGTTGACGACAAAAAAATTGACCTAAACAACATTACGATGCCTGTTCTTAGCGTCATTGGAACAGAAGATGATTTGGTTCCGTCTCAGTCATCTAAAAAAATCATGGATGTTGTTTCAAGCTCCGACAAGAAGCTAATCGAGTTTCCGACGGGCCATGTGGGGCTTTGCATCAGCCAGAGGGCCCATGAGAAACTTTGGCCAGAAGTTGGAAGCTGGTTGGCAAGCCGATCCTAATCTATACAAAAGATTACTGTCAAAAATAATTGAGTATTCCATACTGACAATTAAGAACACCAGATTAGGCCTTGGCAGTTCTCAAATTATTCTGATTTTGACATCTTTGTGTTTGTAAGCGGTGATTTTTTGGATGCAATTTTTGCTATTTCAAATTCACAAAAATTTCTAATTCAAATTGATTTGGTTTTATTCCCCTGGGAGGTGCAAGAACCGGTAATGTGGTTTTATCCAAGTCACATCGATTGCTTTGTACTACCAAAGTTTGGAGTGATTTACTAAAGACTATGACTAAATTTACAAATTGCAAAAATGAACCATATTTAGGATGCCAAAGCCCTTGTAACATCCGTCTTGCTGAGAATTCCTGAAAACTCGTTATTCCCGTCCAGAACGGCAAGCCCACTGACCTTGTTTTCAAGCAGCAGCTTACATGCATCGACAAGATCTGCATCAAATTTTATTGAGATTATTTCTTTTGTTGCAACATCACCTGCCAATGAAATGCCTCCAAACCCCCCCTCTGACAAAAATCCTTTCCTTATTTTCTCAGATATGGTAATACCGGTGTCATCCTCTTCACTTCCAAGTGCTAATGAAATTTTAAAAAGATCCCTAAATGAGATGATGCCGGTTGGTCTCTCGGCTTGATTTTTTATGATTATTCTTGAGATCTTGTTCTCAAGCATTTTTTTTATTACCTTTGATAGGGGCGCTGCAGAATGAGTTGAGACAAAGTCGCGAGTCATATGCTCTGATACTTTGTGTCGACCCTCATAATTTTCTGCGTAATGTTTTACCAGATCTGTTTTTGTAATGATTCCCTTAATTGTGTCATCGGCTCCTAACGCAACGGAGCTTATATTTTTGTCCAGCATGATCTTCGCACAGTTTTTGGGAGGTTCCTTTTCGTCAACATATGTAATTTTATTCATGATTGTGTCTATTGGCAGCTTGTCTAGGCCATGCTTTGTTGTTTCATTAAACAAAAAGAATCCGACGTCTTTTTCGGTGATTATGCCAACAGCCCTCTGGTGGTCTTTGATGACCAATCTGCTTATGTTATAGTCTAAAAGTTTCCGTATCACATCAGATACCGACGAATCTTTAGGGAGTGAGATTGGTTTTTGGGCTAATTTTTCTGTAGACAATACTAATGCCACCTCAGTTTACTATAAAAGACAAAGCGATAATTTTCAACTCTGACTATCAAAAAATGCTTTTGATATACGATCTGATGGTTTATGAATTTTAGATTTTGAGTCAAAACAGATAGGCAAAATAACCAATTACACCTTATGTTAAGCGTTTCAAACTCACAAAACTAACCAAAACACCATCAAACAGCTAAAACAAGATAGACGTTTAATCTAGTGGATAACAGTTCACTGGGCATGGGCGGATCCTAAGATCAATTGATTTGATTGATCAACCAATTTTCCTCTAGCTTGGGCAAGCAATAGTTGAACTCTTTTTTTATTCTTACATTAAGAGAAATTTTTGCGCTTTAATGATTAGCCAGATGTGGAAAAAATGAAGATAAGCCATTTAATAGCTGATCTGCCTTTTTAGGCTATATGCCACCTAAAAAGAACAACAGTGCAGAAGAGCAAAACTCTCATGAGCATTTAGTGGACACAAAGATAACAAAAAAATTCTTGGCGTTTTCCCCAAATGAAACGGTTGAAAAAATCGAGGAATTATTAGATATCAAAGCAAGTGATTTTGAAACAATAGGCTATGTTTATGTTATAGATCAAAACGGTGTTCTAATTGGCGTAGTTTCACTAAAGCATGTTCTTCAGAGCAAACCTACAACAAGGCTAGAAGAGATAATGTTCAAGGACGTTGTCTCAATTAAACAACACTCTCACCAAGAACGAGTCGTCTCTGTTGCATTAAAACATGGCTTAAAGGCAATACCTGTAGTAGATAATGAAAAACGGCTAATCGGCGTGATCCCACATAAGACAATCCTCTCGATATTTCATCACGAGTTTAGAAAAGATTTGTTTCAATCAGGAGGAATTCTACACGCAAAGGAAATTGAGTCTATCGACACATCTGTCTCGAAGCTAGTTAAGGCAAGACTCCCGTCTTTATTTTTGGGCCTTCTTGGGGGTCTGATTGTAGCATCAATTGTTACAAATTTTGAGGAGATCCTAAACTCTTACATAATTTTGGCTTCATTCATTCCGGTGATAGTGTATCTGACAGACGCAGTAGGGACCCAATCACAAACACTCGTGATAAGATTACTGGCAACGGAGCCGAATTTTCCGACTGCACGATACATAATACGCGAAATCAAAATCGGGCTATTTTTGGGGGCTGTTTTTGCGGCAATGTTGTTTGTTGCGGAGATTCTTGGCTGGAAACAAGTAGAATTGGGCATTGTGATTGGAATTGCAGTATTTTTCAGCATGGTTTTTCAGGCATTTTTTTCAGTATATTTTTCAGTTACTCTTGCAAAATTCAAAAAAGACCCAGCAATTGCCTCGGGGCCGATAGTGACCATAATAAGCGACATAACGACAATAATGGTGTATTTTGCAGTAGCCATAGTGGTACTGGAATTATTATGACCTGATTGTTTCTTTTAGGAAAAACCATTCTCAGAAATCCAACATAATATCAAAATTGATAATCAAAAGTAAAAACTAGAAAAAAATCAAGCTCAGGGCTGAACGTACGATGCTCTTGCCTGAACTCTTTTCATGTATTCGCTTTGCACTATGGAAGGCATGTTGTATGAAACTTGGACTGTCTCGCCAGGCTGGGCATTACAGTTGCTTACAGTTATTGGATAACCGTAGCTTCCTTCAACTACACATCCTTGTTCTGTGATGCCTACTACTGTCGCACTTTCTGTGACAGAAATTGGCACCCAGTGCCATATTGGGACGATGGTAGTCAGAGCAAGAACGGTAAATGCCGTTAATCCTAGTGCCGTAAACCATACCCATGGTGCTATCTTTTGCTGAATTTGTTTTTGCATTTTCTTTCCCTCGATATAATATTCATCAAACCCACATTTAATCAAAAGGAATGCTCTGCAAGCGATTGCAATTATGCGTTTTTGTGTCTGGACTTTGTCCTCAGTCTACCATTACAGCAAGGACATCTGGTTTCCTGCCATTCTAAAAACATAGAACACTGGGGGCATCTTGATAGCACGTTGATAGGCGATATTGTAGAGAATGTCTCTTCTATGATCAAAAATTTCAGCATCATAAGGTATGGAAAATATGATCTGAGCACAACTCTTGATTCATTATCAATGTACATACAGATGTCAAACTCTCAGATGGTTCACCTAAAGGAAGGAAACACTCACAGATTTCTAATCAACCATAATTTGGGAATGACATGGTCGCTTGTTTTAGAAGAACTGTACAAGACGGTGTTTAGGGAATTTGTTCACGACACTCACATCCAATTTAAGACAACCGAAGACTCTCTAACTGCATCATTGGTACTAGAGTCATTTCAAGAAAGCGACTGAAATTTGATCAGTTTGTAGATCTTACCGACTAGATAGTATCCTACAAAAAAGAAATTTTCGTACTTTAGATATTGTGGCAACATCACATAATTGTGAAAACCAAGATTGAAAATCATCTTTCTTATTAATAGGCAGGCTCAGCTGTACTATTCCGTTGAGTGTAGCAGATTCAAAGAATCTTAGAATTGGAATGGCGGCCATTGTCATTGCTGTGGTCTCTATAATAATTGCAAGTATCTCACTGGCTGATTTTGAAATAGAAATCGAGGAAGAAGAGGAGGAAGAATACCGTCCTATGACCAGAGAGGCCTTTATCTTTACACAGGTTGATGAACACATAGACGAAGAAGCGTTAGCGATTCCTCCAGACATGTTTTCACAAGATACAGTAGTTGTAAAACAGGGCGATCGTGTCAAGGTGCATTTTTACAACTTGGAGCCGGTAGAATCTCAAGAACACCATACCTTTACAATTAATGATCCGGCATACAAAATTCATAGTGATCTTAACGCACAAGAAAACACCGTCATTGAATTCACAGCTTCAAAAAGCGGCGTATTTGACTACATTTGCACGTATCATCAACCCACTATGAGGGGAGAGTTAGTAGTCCTATCCAAATAACTTTGGAACCGAAATAGTGCACTTGCCATAAATTATAACTTCGAGTTGTTGTTATCGCGATTAACCGAAAGATAATTGCCAAAATAATCTTATATGTTACAAAACTGGTTAGTAAGACATGAACCAATCTGATGAGAGATTTATTGAACAATTTGTGACTGATCATGAGGATCTTATTGAGGCTCTGGGCAACGAAGAAAAACACGATCTCTATGAGAAAAGTTCAATTTCAAATTAATTCAATAAACTAACGCATTCTATTCAAAATTATTCTAGTTTTTAATGACTTGTTTGAAATAAAAAATAATGTGTCTCAAGCGAAGCAAATGGTCAAAAGGTTCAAACCCTTCACGGATTAGGTGGTTCAAATTTGATTGCCAGTGTATTTTTTTGGGGGAGATAATAGTTAAGAATCACGATTTTGCACGTCCCGTTCAAAACATGCCTGTAATAAGCAGGTTATTCAACAAATCATTATTAGAGAATTTGAATAAAAAAACATGATTAAAGATGTATGATATGAAAGAACATTGGGAAAATGTTTGGACTAGAAAAAAATCCAACGAGGTCAGTTGGTATCAGCATGATCCCAAAACGTCAATTGATTTGATATTGTCAACTAAACCCAGTAAGGACGCTAGAATTGTTGATGTGGGTGGAGGAGGCTCAAACCTTGTGGTTAAACTACTTGACCTAGATTTTAGTGATATTACAGTACTGGATATTTCTGCAAAAGCATTGGAAAGAGCAAAAGAAAGACTAGGAGAGAGAGCTGAAATGGTAAAATGGATTGAGTGCGATATAACAGAGTTTGATACAAACGACAGATATGATATATGGCATGATAGAGCACTACTTCACTTTCTAACCTCTGAAGAGGATCTAAAAAATTATGTGGAATTAACCAGAAAACACGTAAAGAAAGGCGGCTATCTGATTCTCTCTACTTTTTCTACAAATGGCCCAATGATGTGTAGCGGACTAGACACAAAACAATTTTCCGAAGAATCTATGAAACAGTTATTTTCGAATGGATTCGAACACATCAAAAGTTTTGAAGAAGAACACAAGACGCCATTTGGAACAGGCCAGATTTTTACTTGTAATGTGTTCAGAAAAATAATA
>DASWKH010000042.1:0-1516 GCA_036396715.1 Candidatus Nitrosotenuis sp. | reverse complement strand
CACTAGTTTTAATTTAACATTACATCCACGAGATTCAAAAAAATCTGATATAAATCTGGAAAATTTTTCCTCGGATTTATAGCCTTTTGATTTTTTAATCATGTCTGCAAACTTTTCATTAATACAAAAAAGAAGATTTGGTCTTAACCAGATTTTAAAAAAAGTCCATCCAAAACGAGATGTTGGGTTACTTAGCTCATAACCTCCTGTAATTTTGCAGAGGTTTTGAAGCTCATCAAGTGCCTTGATTATGCATTCTTTTTCTTCATCATACTTGATAACGCTAAGCTCTAAAACTGTCTTCATGATTCGCTAGAGTCATTTGATTGGGCAGACTTGCTTAGCTTGTCTGATAGCGAGACAAACTTGCCGTCCTGCTCAACGTTGATCTTAGTTTCTAATCTGACATTTACCCCAATAGATCTGAATAATGCCAAAAGCTTGCCGCCATCAAGCGTTTCGTTTACTTCGCCTGACGATATGAGCTCTGCAAGCTTGTCAATTACAAATTTTGTTTGGCTAGAAAACTGAATCTCTGCCTGTTCTAGAACTTCAAGGCCACGATGGCCCAGTTGCTTTACAACTATTTCGCGTGGTGATGGTTTGTTCTTTTCTTTCTCTTCAAGTGATGATTTTAGATCTTCTTGTTTTTTCTTGTATGAAATGTTTTTTTGCATTTCTGCTAGGCGCTTTTGCTTTAGTGCCTCAAGGTCCCTGTCCTCTTCGCTCATCCCTTTATCACGCCTATTGGTACTAGTTTTGCCACTTTGGTTGCTATTCCCAATTCATGTGAGACGTTGACTACTGCATCTACATCCTTGTATGCTTGTGGAGCTTCCTCTACAACACCATCTCTTGTCAGTGATTTGATAAATATCCCCTTGTCTGAAAGCGATTTTTTTACTTGCTCTTCTGTGTAATCTCGTCTTGCCTTTGAGCGAGACATCATACGCCCTGCGCCATGTGCTGTGGAGCCAAAACTAAGGTCCATTGAATTTTGTTGCCCCAATAGGATCCAGCTTGACGTCCCCATTGAACCTGGAATAAAAACGGGTTGGCCAATATCGCGGTAATTTCTTGGAATTTCTTCACGATTTGCAGGAAATGCCCTAGTTGCTCCTTTTCTATGAACCACTACAGACTTTAGCTGGCCGTCAATTTTGTGTTTTTCAACTTTGGCTATATTATGTGCCACATCATAGACTAGTTTCATATCAAGATCCGATTCTGATTGTTTAAAGACGCGTTCAAATGATTTTCGTGTCCAGTGGGTAATCATCTGCCTGTTGCTCCACGCAAAATTAAGTGCTGCAAACATTGCAGTTCGATAAGACTCGCCCTCTTCTGATGTATTTGGCACACATGCAAGTTCTCTGTCTGCCAAGGTTATGTTGTATTTTTTTTGTGCCTGCTCAGATATTCTCAGATAATCGCTGCAAACCTGATGGCCAAATCCTCGCGAGCCGCAATGAATTAAAATTGTTACAGAATCTTTTTTTATTCCCATTTTTTTAGC
>DASWKH010000041.1:0-32587 GCA_036396715.1 Candidatus Nitrosotenuis sp. | reverse complement strand
CATTTTTGGCGCAACTGTGAATACTTGTTCTAAGATAAACTCGCTTGCAAAACCAAACACCATGATTGTTGGCGAGTCCTTATACGAAAAGGTAAAAGGCATAAAAGGATACATCTTTGAAAAAACTTCCAGTTATACGATTGATGTTGAAAACAAATTTGACGTATACGAAGTAAGAGTAGAAACCGCACCAAGAATATAAGTAGGCAACCTACAGGACAGTCATGCCATTAAAGCGCGCAAGCCGAGGACGAAGAAAGGGCGGAAAGGGTTCCTCCGATCGAATACAGTGCACAAACTGTGGTGCAACTGTTCCAAAGGACAAGGCAAAAAAAGTCACCTCACGTCTGAATTTAGTTGAACACACGCTTGCAAGAGAGCTTAGGGCACAAGGAGCATACATTGCCGCACCAAAAGTTCTCAAATGGTACTGCATTTCATGTGCAATTCATTTTGGAATACTAAAGATTAGATCTGCTGACTCTAGAAGGCAAGCAGGACGTCTGTACTAAACTATTCAGGAATGTTTTTTGCAGTAACTATGATTCTTTGAATGAACGTTATTGCCGCAATTATAATTACTATAATTACCGCGTACTGCATAAATCCCACCATGCCAATTATCGCAATTACGAGCAGTCTTTCGGCCCTCTCGCCAATTCCAATCCCCTGCAGCTTTACGCCAAGGGATTCTGCTCTTGAACGCGTATAACTGACAAGCAGCGACAGTGTGATTGCCAAAAACACCAAAAACGGCTCTGCAAAATTTCCAACCAAGATGCCCAAAAATATTGCGACTTCGGCTATTTTGTCAAATACGGAATCCAAAAATCCGCCCTTTTTTGAAGTCTTTTTTGTAACTCGCGCCACTTGGCCATCGACGACATCAAAAAATCCAGAAATCAAAAGCAAGATCCCCCCAATTATTGCCACGTGCTGGATTTGCCCGTTTAGTCCATATGCGATTGCAGATAGGAATGCAAATGCAAGGCCCACTGCAGTCCAGAAATTTGGAGAAAACCCAGTAGAGGCAAACTCATTTCCAAGCTTTTCAAGGTGCGGTTTTAATGAATCACGGAAATTGTTTAGCATTAGATTTCAAAAGATAAAGATTCTATTTAATGCTCATGGCAATTATTGTTGACATTAGCTTTGCTGCAAGAGATGCCGTCGCACCATTATCGTATGTTGGGTTTAGCTCCACAATATCTACGCAGGAAATCTTACTTCCACCCATCGCATATACCATATCAAACATCTCCCTTGAGGTAATTCCTACTGCCTCCGGGTTCCCAACGCCTGGAGCAAACGCAGGATCCAAGACATCCAAGTCTATGCTCACATAGGTTTTGCTAAAGTTGGAAAGCGCATCTTTTACCAGTTTTGGCCCATCGCCATTTCGAATTTCCTTGTCTGAAATTGTTTTGATGTTGTGTTCCTTAAGAAACGCAAGCTCTTCTTTTACAAAGGAGCGAGCACCCACATGAATGATGTTTTCTGCACCGTGTTTTTCCACAACCCGCCTCAGATATGCGGCATGGCTTAGATGAACGTCTGCATACCCATCCCTTAGGTCATAATGCGCATCAAAGACAATGTAACCAGTATCCTTTGGAAATGCAGTATACGTCCCATAGGTCAGAGAATGCTCACCACCCAAAATTACAAGCAGCTTGTTTTTTTTGGCAAGTTCACCGGTTATCTTGTTTACCATGTCAGTCATCTCACTTACATTTACGGTGTGCTTGGTATTTCCAAGGTCCTCGATGTTAACGGACTCCAAATCAACTCCTAACTGTGGATGAAAAATCTCGATGTTGTTAAAGGCGTCTCGGATTGCATCTGGCCCGAATCTTGTTCCTGGTTTGTAGGAATGTGTAGAATCAAACGGGATGCCAAAAACAATAGCAACCGGTTCACCTTCCTCATTTGGTGGAATGATTAGCGGAGCCTTGTTCATGTACAAGTCAAGGTAGCTCATATTCGAAACTACTCAAAAATCACTACAAAATAAATGAATGGGAATACTCAAGGCCAGTTTAGCTGATCAGAACGTGACTTGCTTTTTCTTTCATGGTTTCCCGCTCGATTTTGTTTATGAGAACTGACGAGTTAAACGGTTTTTCGATCACTTCGATATTTTTTCCCATGTCACTTTGCTTTAGTTTTGCAGAAATCTCGTCATCAAAACCCGTTATAATCATTATTTTTTGGTTTGGTTTGGTTTCAAGGATTTCTTTTGCCACATCAAAACCAGTTTTTTTTGGCATAGAGTGATCAAGTATGACTACATCAAATGGGTTCTGAGAATCTTGCTTTTTTGCTGCTTCTTGTGCATAAGCAGACATGCACTCCTCACCATCCAAAGTCAGTTTGACAGTATGGCCGCGAGATTCAAAAATCTGCTGATATAAAACGGCGTATGCCACACTGTCTTCTGCAACAAGAATATTCAATCCCATTTGATTCAAAAAGTATTGCTAGAGTTTCGTTATTTTACTTTGAGGTGTTTGGTTCAAACAAACAGGTCAGACCATTATCTGCGGCCGCTGTGATAGATATTTTGCCAAGTTGAGCTTTGAAAACGGTTTGTCTTTTGTCTGCTCCTTGATTTCCTTGATAAACCCATCAAACGACAATTCTTTGACATCGCCTGAAGACCTGTCTCGCACAGAAAGGTTTGATTGATTGATCTCTTTTTCTCCAATTACTAGGGTGTACCGTATCCAGTCGGTTTCGGACTCGCGAATTCGTTTTCCGATTGTTTCGTTTCTATCGTCAATATCTACGCGGATTTCACTTTGACTTATTTTGTCGGCAAGATCCTCGCAGTACTTTAGAAATTCTTCTTTTAGTGGGATTATTCTGACCTGTGTAGGTGCAAGCCATAGCGGCAAGTGCGGCTTTTTTCCCTGTTTTTGATCAAATGCCGCATTTTCAAGAAGGGCGTATATGAGACGCTCAATTGCGCCGCTTGGCGAGTTGTGCAAAATTATTGGGTGGTGCGGCACATTATTCTCATCGTAGTACTTGATCCCATAACGCTCCCCATTTTCGACATCAATTTGGTCTGTAGAAAGTGCAGACGCCTTTCCCAAATTATCAACGTAGTTAAACTCCCATTTTAGTACAAAATAAAAGAATCTTTCTTTCCACATCTCGACTAGAACCGGCTTGCCAATCTTTTTGACAAGCTCCTCAATTATGGACTTGTTCTCGTTATAGAACTCTTCAGTAAAGCGAATCGCCATCTCGTAATCGGATTCAGCTATGCCAACCCCTCTTAGAACTAGCCTAGACAAGTCGAATCGTTTTCTTATTTCTTCTATTGCCTGTGGCATGTCTGCACAAAATGCGTGACAGTCAGGCATTGTAAATGCACGAAGCCTTCGCAGCCCCACCAGTTCTCCGGACTGTTCGCGCCTGAAGCTATATCTGGTTAGCTCGTATAGCTTCAGCGGTAGATTCTTGTACGATATTTGGAAATCATTTGCCATAAGAAATTGGCCAAAGCATGCTGCAAATCTCAAAAACAACTGCTTTCCTTCTGCGTTGATATTGTATTGTCTTGCAGGAAATCGATTAAAGTAACTCTCCATGCTTGGGTGATGTGAGTCATACATGATTGGGGTTTCCACTTCCAATCCACCATAGTTTTTGACCTCGTCTGTGACAAACCGCTCAAGAAGTGATTTTATCAGCCGGCCGTTTGGATAGAACCGCATGTTTCCAGAATCTGAGGCTGGTTCATAGTCTGCAATTGCCATTTTTTTCATTAGCTTGACATGTGGTGGTGGCTCATCAACTGCCCTTTTTTTTGCTGTTTCATATTTTGCCAAAACCTCGAGTTTTTTGTGTTTTGAAAAATCAAACGTGCCAACATCGTGAAGTTTTCCGTCTGGCGTCAGAATGTGCCAAAACGACTGGATTTTTGACTCTGACTTTAGGGCTTCTGATGTGTGTTCATGTTCTCCTTTTGTGATTGTTTTTGAGCTTTCTGCAAGCGGGTGGCCCTTTACTTTAATGTTGTAGGATTTTGTCCATCCAAATGGGGCATGCGAAACTTCGCAGTTTGCCAGCGATTCCATTTCTTTTAGTAAGTTTAGTGCAGTGCCAGGTGACGCCAGATTCGAGCTTAGGTGTGCATATGGATACAAGAGCAGTTTGTTGCAGCCAACTTTTTCCATGCTGGATTTTATCTCAGCTATAGCTTTTTTTGCTATCTCTGAATCATCGCCGTCTTCGATTGCTACAAATGCAACGACTATTTCTTCAAATCTTTTTGTCGCCGGCTCGATCTCTTCTGCGGATTTTATCTCTTTTTTTGTGGGGGTAAACTCGATGCTATCGCAATGAAGCTGTAGTATGCGCACAATTTCAAACAGTTGTTGTTATTGACTTAAATGTTTTGTAGAATTACGTGATGCATAATAATTTGGGCACATAATCAAATAATGAAAATTCTAATCCTCAACTAATCTGATCAAAGCGTTAGGAATGATAGGCTTTGTCAGTAGATCAACATTATGGAATGCATCTAGGTGTGATAACAGCTCTGAACCATATCCAGAAATGAAAATTATTTGTTGTTTTGGGTTCATATCCAGCATTTTTCTGGCGGCCTGTACCCCACTCATGTCAGGCATAGAGTAATCAATTATTACAACATCATATGGGGAGTTTTGCTCATAGTCAAATGCAGAAAGATATTCAGTTATACAATCTACACCACTGAAGGTAACAACAACTTGGTGTCCTCGCTGTCGTAGTATTTCTGCATATGAATCCGCATTGTCTTTTTCGTCATCAGCTATTAGTATTCTTAATGACAACTACCAATATTCTCATAGTACGCACATAGGCACTAGCTTGTATGAAGCAAACTTACTATTTGGATTGGAGTACAAGTAAGGAGCGTAAAATCATGCCAGAAAGTCCAAGATTGTTTACTATAAAATTCGCTGTTTTTTCTAGGACATCTTCTCCCCTATAGCCCTCATCATACATCATTTCGACTTCGCCTTTGTCTGTTTCAACTAATGACGTAATCAAAGAAAATGGCCCTAATTTTTGATCTATTTTTTCAACAAATAGCCTTAACTCGATTTTTTTAATAACATAGCCCTGTTCTGCCAAATTTCCAGAAGAAAGAAGCATTATTGTTCTGTCTGGTTTTCGGTTAATTCTTTCTGGGTTGGCAACATCGATTATTTTCAATCATTTTCATCAAGATCTTGCACAGTTTTAAAAATTTCAATTACAATAAAATAATTATTATACTATTAAAAAAAACCCAAATTATGGATCATCACCATTTTCATGGAAAAAACATACCGCATATCAGGCTCAACCAAAAAACAACGATTTCAGAACTCGTTGATGTCTTTGCAGGCTCTGGCTACAATGGCAGACAGTTAGGCGATGCCGCAAAGCTTTATGCCCAGATGATAAAAGAAGGTGCCACAATCTGCCTTACAGTATCAGGTGCAATGACACCGGTTGGGTTTGGAGGAATTAT
Organism: Candidatus Nitrosotenuis sp.; assembly: GCA_036396715.1. Taxonomy (GTDB): domain Archaea; phylum Thermoproteota; class Nitrososphaeria; order Nitrososphaerales; family Nitrosopumilaceae; genus Nitrosotenuis. Next base: position 27,069 of record DASWKH010000041.1, on the reverse strand, counting down.
CAAAACATTGATTGAAAAAGGGTTTGTAGACTGGATAATTACAACTGGTGCAAACGTGTACCATGAGGATCATTTTGCGTGGGGGCTTCCTGTAAAACAAGGCCATTTTGAGGTGGATGACATGGTATTGTATGAAAAAGAAATTGTTCGGATAAGGGACGTCTACATCAAATTCTGTGAGACCTTAGAGGCCGAAGATCAAATCATCCAAAAAATGTTCAAAAACCAACTAACTGATGCACCTTTTACCACTGCAGAGTTTTGTAATTTTATGGGCAAGGTTAGCAGTCAAAAAGCAAAACATCCGGACAAAAGCTTTCTTGTTTCTGCATACAAGTATGATGTACCAGTTTATGTCTCAACACTAAAAGATTCATCGCTTGCACTCAACTTGGGCATACATAGGCTACATAACAAAGTCTACAGCCTTGACTTTGTTCGTGAAGTACTAGAACAGGCTGCAATTGTTTATAATTCAAAAAAATCTGGAATATTAGAGCTCGGTGGAGGAGTTCCAAAGAACACTGCACAGCAGACAGGCCCGATGCTTGATCAAATCCTTAGAAGACACGATGGCGGGCAAGACTACATAATCCAAATCACGGATGCAAGACCAGATACGGGTGGATTATCTGGCGCAACGCTCCAAGAAGGAAAAAGTTGGGGAAAGGTGCAGGACTCGCATGAAGGACTAGTTACGGTGTACACTGATTCGACAATTGCATTTCCAATTATTGCGGCGTATGTATTAGCTACGCAAAAGCCAAGAAAGCCAAAAAGAATCTACAAAAACCTGAACAAGTTCTACACAAAACTACAAACCGAATTTCTCAAAAACGCCAAAACCAACAACTACGAACAAGACTAGAACCTGTCGTATCTGGCTCGTTCAAGCTCGCGGTCTTCTTTTGTTTCCTTTTTCCATTCTTTGTAGTGTTCTTTACATAAAACTGCCTTTTTGCCTGAGGATTTGAGGCGCAGGCCTGCAGCTTCCACTCGTGAGGAACCTAGTGAGCGCGTGCCGTCTTTGTCGCAGCCTTCAACGTCACATTTGGCGCCTTTTGCGACAATCCCCATATCGGTACATATTTTGCATGGTATTTAGCCTCTGCGCAATAATTCATGCCAAAATATCAGTAACCATAGTTCAAATTCACTGTAAAATCGCCGAAATTGTTTGTTCACATCAAACTAACTATGTAATAAAATTATGATTTGCTTGGAAAGATCATAGTATGTCTCATTCAGAATACGCCAATGTTAATTCAAAAATTGTCAAAACAATACACGATATAAAAAACACGGGTATAATCGGGGTGCAGATAAACAGCACTCTTCACAACATAATACTAAATCTAGTTTCAAATAAGATTAGCAAAATCTTTGTCTTTGATAACGACAGGCCTGTTGGGATTATTACCGACAAGGACATCATAAGGTTCCTGTACATCGATAAAAGTGGCAGAAGTCTTGATAGCGTCTATGCTGCGGAAATAATGAATAGTGTTTGTTTTGTGTTTGATAATATGACATGCCAGCAGGCTGCACAAATGATGATCATTAACAAAATAAGCACACTGGCAATAGGCTCAAAAGAAAACCTCGAAGGAATAGTCACAAAGACAGATCTTCTCAAATACTATGTGAATAACCAGCAGGACAAAAGCAAGGTTTCAGATTACATGACAGTGAGTTATTTTTCAGCCAGAACTGATGACAGATTATATGAGATTATCAAAAAAATGATATTATACGACATTTCGCGCATTGTGGTAACGGATAGTGCGAATAATCCCGTTGGCATAATCACAAATGGCGATATCTTCAAGATCACCATGACGACTAGCAACTTGGACATAGTTCAATCAAGCCTGAGTAGATACACAGAACAAGATGGACTGTGGTCAGAGACTGGATTTGTAGGCTCTCAGCTTGCCGCAGAGACAATGACTGAAGGCATCATAACAATAGACTCCGATACCAACGTAAAGACGGCAGCCAAGATACTAGTAGATAAGAGAATAGATTGTTTGGGGATAAATAACAGCCAGGGCCAACTAGTGGGGCTAATCAACAAAACAAACATTCTCTACGCGCTTGCAAATTCCAATAGGGAGTGTCCGCAATGAGTACTACTAGTTGGCAGCCTTCCATTTTGATTGTTGATGATTCGCCTTTCTCAAGAAGGGCAATAAGAAACATTATCGAGCAGAATAGGCTCTCAAACATAATAATTGAGGCTGGTGATGGCGTGGAGGCAGTGATGAAATACAAAGAGCACAAGCCCACCCTTGTAACCATGGACGTCTTGATGCCAAAGGCGGATGGAATACAGGCACTGCGTGCAATAAAAAAGCTTGACCCAAATGCCAAAGTGATCATGATTTCATCTACTGGGAAGAGCCACATTGTTCAGGATGCTATGAGAGCTGGCGCCGTTGACTATATCTTAAAACCATTTGAACAGTCGCAGATAGCTATCGCATTGAGCAAACATTCAAGATAAATCCCGAATAACAAATATTCATTTTTTGATAATTATTTTTTGATAATATTAATCCGAGTTTGATTTTTGTTTATCTTTAGTTTCCAAAGCAGAGACTTGACTTTCAAACATTTTTTGCAGTTTTTTTAGCTCATCGACTCGAATCTTTTGTTTGTCCAAATGTGTGTTGACGTTTTTGATGTAGTCACTGGTTTCCTGTGCAGTGTTTAACAGCTCTCCTATTTTCTCATTTAAGATCTCATCGGCAGATTGCGCATCTCCCCCTAGATCTCTGAGGAAGATCATTCTTTTGGCTTGAACAGCTTCCTCAAACTCTGGAACCTTTGGGCCCGATTCTGTGATATATTTTTTGTTCTCGCTTCCATCGTCGTGCCGTACTAGTCGTTTGAAGCGATCTTTGGTCTTTTTATCGAGATACCTTCGAGTCAATCTGGAATTCGTTCAATAATATGATATACTAATCCTAGTGTGTAAAATATGTACGAACAGTTTTTCCGGTTTTTCTTAACTAACAAAATGATGGTTTTGTGTTTGTGCTATCAATCGTTTATAAATGGACAAAATTAGCACAAAAATTATGGGTGGAACAAAGAAGAAATCGGCCGCACAGATGGAAAAATCGCAAGACACTGACAAGACCAAAAAAGACAGTCAAGGTAAAAAAGACAAAAAGGGAGAAAAAACCGAAAGACGGGCCGAAATCACAGTACTGGTAAATGAGGACCAGGCACTCAAGCTAATCAAGTCAAATAACTATTTGACTGTTCAAGAACTGGCAAAGCAAACTGGTGTAAAAATTTCTGCGGCAAACGCATGTCTTGTCAATTTGGTTAAAAAAGGATCAGTAAAACGAGCAGGCGGCTTTAGTGGCCACTGGATATATCAGCAGATTGCTGATAAACCGCAATAACATCTCCTGGTTTTACAGCACTAATCGCGTCAACATCAGACAATAACTTGCCAATTGGCGTCATTGCTTTTGATGAGACTACATCTGAGATAAAAAAACAAATGCTTCCACCTGCAGGTGAAAATGCAATATCTCCTTTTTTGAACTCTTTTCGTTGTCGTTCGACTCCGGAATTGACTGCGGTTTCAAAATACACGATGTTTTGTCCAAGAAAATGCGCATTTCCTTCAAGTGGCAAAGATCGTAAAATTGAGCCGACTGTTTTTGGCGAAAGATGGCGCTTTAGCTCACATGTCATCCTTGATTTGCCTTTTACTTCCACAATAAGATGTGATCTTGATACCGAACCGGCGCTCATTCTAGAAACTTTTGCTTATGAATATATAACCGTACCAGAGAGTTGATTTGCTTGTCGGAACCAGAAGAAGCTGAAGTAGAGGTTGTTGAAGAAGTTGAAGAAGAACCAGAGTTTGTTAGGCCAGTAGTTGAGGATGGTAGTGAAGACACCTCGATGGAGGATGCAATAAATGCATACAAGAAAATTTTTGAAACTAAAGAGATCACAGATGACGAACGGGCCGAACTTGACAAGAAAATCAAGGCAATGGAACAACGTGAAATAATTGATGTTGACCCAATTCACGTAATAGTTGAGATTCCACTAGCGGGAAAGGGCAAAATAGCAATAGGCCCCCCAGTCCTCACAAGATTTGAAAAGGCAAGAATTTTGGGGGCACGAGCACTACAACTTTCTCAAGGCGCACCACCATTCATACAGATTCCGGCAACTGCACGAACATCACTTGACATAGCACTACAAGAACTCGAGGACAGGGCAATACCAATTGTCATTAGAAGAAGGTTGCCAAACGGCGATTACCAAAACATTCCAATCGATTATTTCAACTAATGGATAATTCGTCGATAAAACTTAAAAGAACTGCAATTTTTGGAGAGTTCGATGATTAGCATGGAGGGGATACAAAACCCCGATCAAGTGTCTCCAAAAAACGAGCCGTATGTTTACTATGTAAGAGACGAGCCGTTAATGCAGGCCGCACTTTATGTTTTCACACTAATCAACAAACATGGAAAAAGCATTTTGTTAGCAAAGGGCAACTCAATTCCAAGTGCTGTTGCAATCGCAAATATCATAGTGGAAAAAATGCTTAATCGCGTCTGCACAGTTGAGCACATCACACTTGATTCTGAAAACATCTATGGCAAAAAGATGTTATCGTCAATAGAAATTTCGCTGGTCAGAAAGTAATCTAATAAACACTGCCAGGGCCTTTTAACAGCATGTTCTCGCATTCCTTGCAGATTGCCTCATCAATGTTTGATTCCAGATTGTGGTGAATCTCACAGATCAAAAGGCTTGACTTGATGTAGTTACAAAGGCTTATGAATTTGGCAAGACTTGATGGGGTGTAGGCCATATCGGATGCCAGTCTGTCACTGAGATCATTTATCAGCTGAGACACCTGCTCGTCGGTAACTAATTTTTGGATTAGTTTTGGGTCTCCCCTCGTTCCGCGGATATAGTTACTGATTGCAGCTTGAGTGACTCCGAGCATCTTTGAGATTTCGTCTTCTCTTACGTTGTGTTCTTCAGCAAGCTTTTTGGCTAGGATGGCCCGAAGTGCAGGAATTAGTGTTTTCGATTCAATTTCTGCTGGAAGTAGCAATATGAAAATTTCTCTTATAATCTATTTAAAGTTAACACGCTAGTTATTTGAAATCAAAAACGCAAACTCTATTCATCCAAAATAGCTCAAGCTAACTGCAGACATCAAACCAAAATTTAATTTGTTTTCATTTGTAATAAAATCGTGCAAGAAATTATCGATAGCGCATATGAAATTTTAGAAAAAGCAGCTTCCAAGTGTACGGCAGAGCACCTTTTGTTGTCTGGCGGACTAGACAGCACAATTCTTGCGTACTTTCTCAAGAATAGAAAAACTAGTTGCATAACGATCATTTCAAAAGATTTTGTTGCAAATGACTTGACATACTGCCAGCTTGCCGCACAAAGATTTGGCTTGCCTTTGCACATCAAAATGTGCGATGCCGCCGAAATATACAACGGAGTTGAAGAAACAATAAAAATCCTAAAAAACTTTAATGATATTGAGATACGAAACAACGTCGTAATTTATCTTGCGCTATCTGAATTAAAGAAACTTGGATTTGACAAAATAATAACTGGTGATGGGGCAGATGAAATCTTTGCAGGCTATAATTTTCTGCTAAACAAGAGCAAAGACGATCTTGAGCGCGATCTTCAGAGGATATCAAAAATAATGCACTTTCCATCACAAAAGATTGGCAAGTCCTTGGGAGTTGTTGTGGAGTCGCCTTTTTGCACCAAAGAGGTGATTGATTTTGCAAAAACCATACCAGTTGACCTCATGGTGCGCCAAGAAAATGAAAAAAAGTTTGGCAAGTGGATATTGAGGAAGGCCTTTGAGGACAAGATTCCAAGATCAATCGCTTGGCGCTCCAAATCCCCCATGCAAGACGGCGCAGGAACACAGGGATTAACAGGATTATTTGAAGTCACCATCCCAGACAACGTATTTGCCGAAAAAGCCAAAAAAATCAAAGAAAATGACGGAATTACGATTAGAACAAAAGAATCGCTGCAGTATTACGAGATTTATCGCAAATATTGCGACATGCCTGTCTTTGATGAAGCGGGTACAAAGTGTCCTGATTGTCATCATATGATTGACGAGGATTCAAAATTTTGTAGAATGTGTGGCAGGTTTCCACTCTAGGTCTTTTTTGCCCATTTTTTTGGCTTTTTTTTAAAAATACTCCTGCACCCGTTGCAGCAAAAAAAGTATTTCTTGCTATCAAATTCAAAAGTTACGGCCAAACTTTCATCCATTTCAATTCCGCAAACGGGATCAACTGGCATAAGTAGGCCTCACAATTTTTCTATTTATACATAATGAACCATCAAATCAGCTGGAGCATTATGCCGCCGCAACCATTATTGTATTTAGCTCATCAATTGTATTTGCAAGCATAATTTTCGGCCGGAGTTTTGTGCCATCTGCAATGCCTTTTGTGAATCGCATCGCTTGTTGTTTTATACTCGAAAATCTGATTTTGTAATGTATCGCATACTCGATGTATTTGTTAAATATTTCAAGCCGAGTCTTTAGTTGATAGTGCTGGTATGAGCCAGAACTAAGGTAGTCGTTAATCTGCTTGAACAAAAATGGATTTCCCATCGCGCCACGTCCAACCATAACATAGTCGCAGTTTGTTTGCTGCATCATTTGCTTGGCAAGCTCCGGATTTGTGATATCGCCATTTCCCACCACCGGAATATCCACTAGTTCTTTTAGATCCCGAATTAAATCCCAGTTTGACATCCCCGAATAGCCCTGTTTTACAGTTCTTGCGTGCAATGTGATCATTTTGATTCCCTCTTGCTGAGCCACCATCGCAATTTCTTTGAAGAGTCCGGTGTTTTCAACTCCTGCACGCATCTTGAGTGTTACTGGTTTTTTGACAGATGCCGTCAGCGTCCTGAAGATTTTTCTGGTAAGATCAATATTTTGAAGCAGTGCGCCTCCAGCCATTTGTTCTGTGATGTGTGGTGCAGGACAGCCCATGTTATAGTCAATCATATCAAAAAATGGCTCTACTATCTTTGCTGCCCTTTGTAATGCGTCAAGGTCTGAGCCAAACAACTGGACTGAGATTGGGCGCTCTTTTTCTGAAAACTCGATGAACTCGCTGATTTGTTTATTGTGCAAAGTAAGCTGTTTTTCTTTTGCAATTATGGCATGAATGCTAGTAAGCTCAGTTACAACCAAACCCGCACCCATCTCCCTGCACAAAAGTCGCAGTGCAACATCGCTTATGCCTGCCATTGGAGCCAAAAATGCGCGGCTTGGGAATTTTGGTAGCTCTGACATATGCTCATCCAGATTATTTTGTTATAAAAATTACGAGTAGATCACTTGTTTTGACTGATGAATCGCGGTTATTGTATAATAACCAGCTTGCTAAATGCAATGAATTCATAAAATAAACAATGTTAGAGCCAGGCAAAATAAAAGAGGGTCTTGACAACAATACAAGCCCATATCTGATGTCATGTAAAGCCGAAACAGGTTGGGTTGGACAGATTACCGTAGGAACTACGGGAATTCACGCCTGCAGAGATCAAAAGCTCGGTCGTTGAAGCAGGAAAAGGCTGCTGGACAGGTTCAGCAGTAGTTCACTCGTTCGGCCCAAACACACTACAATAGATAAGATTTGCACTACTACAAAATCTGTTGGATAGACTCGCCAAAAAACATCGTGGCCTTACCTTTTGGTATAACGCTGCGCTGATCACGTTTGCAGCAGTTGCGATCGGACTTACCTGGACTGTCATGAGTTCTGGTTTTGCCACTAGTGAGGCAGTAAAGGAGACTGTGGAGGATGCAGTGGTATCGGCAGACACGCTGCAAATCATTGGAAAAATGGCTGGGACTGCCGAGGTTTCAAATAACAAAGTAACTGCAACTGCAACACCTATCACTGCCACTACAAGCGGAGTTGTCGATATGAGTGCGGAGGATGTGAGGGTGACCTACCAGCTGATAAAAGATGGGAGCTACACCATTACCCATGATGACATTTACGCAGGTTCCCTGTACGGAGAATCCCACAACTCGTTGAATTCTGCACTGATTGCAGCCAAAGAAAAAGGGCTCATTGCGATAAATCCCCAAGCAGACCAGCAAAAACCGGACACTACGACTGCATTTCTTTACTGGGTCATAAACCAGGATTTTGATCAAAATGTGCAAAACAACGAGATTGCAAGCCTAGTTGTTGTGTATGCAGACAAGGACAGGCCATCAACTGGCGAATACATCCGAATTCAAGTCGTGGAAAACGATGGTGTAATTTTGGACATAGAGAGAACTGTTCCGGACATATCAAGCTCTATTTTGGACTTTGGCGGAAAAGTAAAAGACGAAAACTAGGAAACCAGTTTTTTGACTAGGCCTTCAAACTCGTCTTTTTTCATTGGAGGGATTTTCATGATTTCCAAATTTTCATCCACATGACTTGGATTTTTTTGCCCGACTAGTGGCGCCAAAACACCCGGAGTTGAGCGAATAAACTGAAGGCACCTTAATGACGGCTTGAGCCCATCAAAATCTGGCAAGGCGCCCGGTGCAAGCAGCCTTCCCTGCATCAGGGGAACGCTTGTAAATACACCAACCCCATAGTTCTGAGCTGCACCAAGTATTGAGACTTCGTCTCCGCTTATTGGCTGGTTTTTTAGCATAAGTGCCTGATCATAGTACAGATTGTATGGCAGCTGGATGAATCTAAACCCGTGGTCTTCCCCTCCCGCTTCTTTTGCAAGACGGATCACATCAGATAGCGACAGATGCTGCGGGTTTTCCTTTTGTACCCTAAAACATTCCCATGTTGCCATGCCGTAATATCTGATCTTTCCCTCCTTGCGTTTTTGCTCATACATCCCAAATACGTCCTTTAGATTTTTGATGAATTGTTCTTTTGAGATGTCCTGTATCTGCCCTTCGATGGCATTGTGAAGATACAAAAGATCAACGCATTCCAGTCCGAGATTTTTGAGGCTTCGGCCTAGCTGGTCTTCGAGATACTTGATAGTCATACAGTGGTACCCCGATGAAATATCGTTTGGTCCGATGATTCCAGGTTTTGCATATTCTCGCTGAACGTAGCTCCAAAACTCTTCTTTGATGGCAGCATCGTTTGTGACATAGCCGTTTTTTGTGCTGATAAAGACCTGATCACGCTCGATTTTGCCTTCTGAGACAAGCTCGGAGACTGCCTTACCAACTGAGCGCTCTGCCTTTTGCGCCCGATAGTTTATCGCAGTATCGATTACGTTGATTCCAGAGAGAACAGATTTTTTTACTGCGGCAGTCACTAGCAGGTCTGTCTGATCATCTTGGTCGCCAAGATATGTCCCAATTCCAACATTAGATAGCGTCAGGTCTTGAAATGTTTTGTAGTTGTCTTGGAGTTGTCCAAATTTTTCTGCAAACTTTTTTGTTCCATTTGGCGTGGCAAACCCAGAAAGCATGTAAGTGGATCCGAAACTTGCTGATTTAACTGTAAGTGTTTTTGATTATTTCTATTAAAAATCCAACAATGAGGAGCAGCCCCGTTATTCTGCTAAAGACCAGTGTCGTCTTCATTATTGATACGAACCGCTCAGCATCATCAAGTGTTTTTTTTATTTTTGTCCCAATACCAACTAGTGGGATTGTTGCAAATGCAACCAAGCAAAAAACAGGAAGAATTTCAGTGGCAACGCCATATACTATTAGACCATAAACAATAGCTGGAAACACCCAAAACAGAACAGATGCCTTGTTTTTGCCAAGAACTATCACCAGTGTTCTTCTTCCTTTTTGCTTGTCTGCTTCATAATCGGGAAACGATGTGATGTACAGGACAAATGATGAAAGCGCACCAGCTATTACTCCTGCAACAATGTTTGCTGGCTCGATGCCTTGTGTTTGAATGAAAATTGTTCCAAGAACAATCATTGTTCCCTTTATTCCAACAAAGATCTCGCCTAATCCCGAATCGACTATTTTTGTAGAGTAAAAATAGATGGACAAAACAGCAAAGCCAAGAATTGCAGCGATAATCCAGCCGTACAAAACTATGAAATAGATTCCTGCAAGCGAGCCAAGAATCAAAAATATGACGCCAGCTCGATATACGTGCGATGACTCGAGGAGTCCTTCCGGCAGGACCCCGGTTCCGCCGCTAAACTTGGTTCTCTTTGTTGTAGTATCAATGCCTCTTTTGTAATCCCAAAAATCGTTTAACAAGTCGACACTGGCGTGCAGGGCAAGCACTCCTGCCATCGTAATTATCGAGTGAGCCACATCAAGCCTCTGGGTCTGCCAGTAAGATACTGCCAATCCTAGTGATACAGCAATTACAGATGCTAGGAGGAACTTTACGCGAATTATTCTAAACCAAGTAGACAGACTCATACAAGTGATTCATCGCTTACACTCAATGGCTTTCTGCCTATAAAACCCACATCCTTCTCATGCCAGAACTTGATTTCTTTTTCGCCTTCCTTCCAGCAGAGCCACACCTCCTCATCAAAGCGCTTTGATGGAAAATCCAAGAGGCCTTCTTCCAGACTTTTTAGGACCACTCCTGTGTTTTCTAGGTCTTCTACTAACTGGTAGAATTTTGTCACGGCGGCATTGAGCTGTTGCTTTATGGCAACATAGTCTGCAAGGTTAAATGAAACGGACATTTGCGTGTTGAGCTGCGCTTCTAGCTTTTGTACCTCTTGTTTTTGTTTTTGCAGGTTTTTGTATTTCTCAATTACTTTTGGAAGGGCCTCATTTGCAGCTGCTATGGTAAAATACGAAGGCAATGTTTGAGTATCAAATGCGCGGCATTAAAAGTATTTTTGTAAAAAAGATGTGCAAATTTATTACTGAATGTGACGGACATAAATTATGAGTGAAGACGAACAGATTGAACAACTAATCATACAAACCCTCGATGGGGCATTGCAGTCAATTCCGGCATATTTGGAGGAAATCGAAGAAAACAAAGCCGAACTAAAGGTTGGAAACGTAAAGGAATTCGTATACGGGACTGTGATGGGAATGGCCCTAGGCATGGCAAGCGCAGCAATTGCCGCACTAAGAGGAGGGATGCCAACAGAGGCAGACCAGCAAAAAATCAGGGACATGGTCTACTCAAAGATCCCCCAAGTCAGGGAAAGGATTTTTGGTTGAAGTTCACTGAAGGCGAGAAAAAGTTTCTTGGCTCACTTGAGGAGGCCAGGCTTGCGACTGCAAACGATTCCATGCCGCACGTAAAGCCAGTATCGTTTATTTTCTTAGACGATGTGTTTTATGTTGCCACTGATTATTCTACTAGGACTTTCAAGAACGTCAAAAAGAACCCAAGGGCCGCAATCTCAGTTGATATATACAAGCCGGGTGGCCACAAGGCGGTTTTAGCGCAGGGAAAAATCGAGATAGTTGAAAAAGGCCTCAAGTTTAAAAAGATCTATGAAAAGTTTTTTGAAAAATTCGAGTGGGTGCGACGAGACCCATGGAAGGAAGGCGAGGCGCCGTTTTTGAAGCTAATCCCAACCAAAAAAACCTCATGGGGAACATAAGATATTTTTGTGCCGTCTGTTTTTCAGAAAATCATGTCTGATAAAATAAAATGCGCACACATACTAGTCGAAAAGCAAAGCCAGGCACTTGCAATACTTGAGAGGCTAAAGAATGGTGAAAAGTTTGCCGAGATTGCAAAACAGCTGTCTTTGGATCCCGGCAGCGGCAAGCGCGGTGGAGACTTGGGGTATTTTGGACGAGGAAAAATGGTAAAGCCGTTTGAGGCTGCGGCATTCAAGCTTTCAGTTGGCCAGCTCTCAGAGCCAATAAAGACAGAGTATGGCTACCACATTATCAAAAGGCTCGCATAGAAGAACCCTGAATTCAAACAATCAATTTTAATATTCCAAAATCCATAAGGCTGGTAGGAGTGGGATTGAACCCACGACATCTGGGCCACAGATGAACCGCTTTTCAGACGGTCTGCATATCCATTCTTGCAGATCCTACCACATTTGTAGCAACTTTGAAAATATGAATATTAGAATAGCTGGTTATTATGAAATTACCACATCATTACAATGTACTAAAAATACGCATCTAAGACAGATTTTGTTTGTTGTTTTTGCAGGTCCTTTGTTAGCTTGTCGCCCATCCCTTGTGCGGCTTTGATCTTTCTTTGCCCGACCCAGTAGTACGCCTCATCGATTGTGTCCTTTGCAATAAGTACTGTAAGCTTGCCAATCGATTTTCTGCCAGTCCTGCCCTTTCGCTGCACGAACCTAATTGAGCTTGGGACGTTGTCAAAAAATATGACATCATTTACCTCAGAGATGTCCAGTCCTTCCTCTCCTACTCGCGTAGCAACCAAAACGTTGTAGATGCCGTCGCGGAATTTTTGTACCGTGTCAATCTGTTCTTTTTGTTTTAGTCCTGTCTCTCCTGCCTTGCCAATCAGAAATGCTGCTGAGACACCCATCTCGACTAGCTTGCTATGGATTATCTCAACTGAATCACGATAGCTTGTAAAGACGATTGCCTTTCCCTGGATTGATTTTATTATTTCTGCAAGCTTGACAATCTTGCTGTGCTCGATTCCTTTTTTCTGCGCATCTTTTGCATGTGCTAGCGCCCTAAGAAAATTAGAGTCGTTCTCAAAAAGATCTTTTATTCCAACACCCTTTTTTTCTTTGGTCCTCTCGCAAAACCTAAGAAACGAAGTCACGCCGTGCGACTCTAAAATGTTTAGCGCATAGTGCAAGCGTATTGCGGTAAAAAGCGGTTTTGCAGCCCTCCTGTTTTGCCGCAGGACAAAATCACGGGCCCTTAGCAGCTGCGATAAAGACGAGTTTGTGCCAAGCCGCAGACCGCATCTTTGAAGCTCACCGTATCTCTCCTCGAGTGCCTTGCGAAGGTAGTATTGAATTTCCTTCATTTCACGCGGGAGTTCTACTTTGACCCACTCGGTGTTTGTTTGCTGGATGTACGGCTTGACGTCTGGGCTTTCCTCGTTTCTTTGAGCTACGCTTGCAATCCTGAGTGTCGTGATGATTTCAGTTGCCTTTTCTTTTTCGCTTGGGAGCGTGGCAGTCATCCCCATTATTCTTGCACTAGTTGCTGCAAGTCTTTTGGCAATTGACGAGTATGCATAGTCACCGGCAGTCCTGTGCGCCTCATCAAATATCACTAGGCCGAATTGTTCTGGTGTGATGATTTTTCTGTCAAGGTCGTTTTTTGTTATTTCCGGCGTTGCGCAAATGACGCTGTTTGCCCAAAGCTTTTTTCTTTTTGCCAGGGTGTCTTCTCCCGTAAGCAGTGCAATGTCTTCTAGATTCATGTTATTTTTTAAAAACTCGTAATGCTGGTTTGCCAGAACTCGAGTTGGCGCCAAAAACAAAACTCCGTTTTCCCCTTTTGATAGATGGTCTGCAATTACTTGTAATGCAACGGCGGTTTTCCCTAGTCCTGTTGGGAGGACGACTAGACAGTTTTCTGTTTTTGCCTGGTTTGCAAGATTGATTTGGTATTCGCGTGCCTCAATCGTGTTGGGCTTGATGAACTTGTGTTGTATGTAGTCTGCCAATTACCTGATACATCAGACTAGATCGCATTTTATACTTTCGAGTGAGCAATAGTAGCTCGTTAGTTAATTATCGGTGAAACACAAATGGATCCATCTAAATATTAAAGAGATCATGATTTCTTTGTGAAGGCAAATTTTGAGCGCCCAAGTTGGGACGAATATTTTATGCTTCAGGCAGAGCTGGCAAAGCTTCGATCCAACTGCATGACAAGGCAGGTCGGCGCAGTAATTGTTAGAAACAACAGGCAGATTGCAACTGGATATAACGGAACGCCTCCTGGCGTGAAAAACTGCTTTGAGGGCGGCTGCAAGAGGTGCCAGCTTCGAATGGAGGGAAAGATAGCGTCTGGTGAATCGCTTGACCGCTGCCTATGCAACCACGCCGAGGCAAACGCCATAATGCACTGCGCAATTATGGGAATCGAGGCTGGAACAAAGGACGCAATCTTGTACACCACATTTGTTCCGTGCCTTGAATGCACAAAGATGGCAATAACAATAGGCATCAAAAGAATAGTCTGCCTTGACACATACCCAGAAACCGACTATGATCTGATCAAGGAGGCAGGAATAGACGTCGTGACGCTTGATAAAAAAAGAATCCAGTACTGGGCAAGCACTCTGCTCTCTGAGCAAAAAAGGTAAGATACGATGCAGGCCCAAGAACCGCAAATCAAATCTCTTTCGCCATCGCTCCTAGTCTCAGCAACATATGATAACCAGAAACAAGCCGCAGTGCTAAAATTCTACAATCCGGACTCTCAGAAAATTATTCTTTGGGCAGACGAGACTGGCCACAAACCATACTGCTATTCAAAGCTGAACCCAGATGAGCTTGGATTTCTTGAAGGAAGAAAGGACATCATAAAAATCGAGCAGATAAAACGAAAGGATTTGCTCAGAGACAAAGAAATCCTCGTCTCAAAAATAATTGTAACTGACCCGCTTGCCATTGGCGGCACCCAGACAGAAAAAAGTATCAGAAACATAATAGAGACTTGGGAGTCCGACATAAAATATTACGAAAACTATCTGTATGACAGGAGCCTCATTGTAGGCAGGTTTTACAAAGTACAAGACGGCAAAATTGTTCCACACAACTTTGAGGTAACAGAAGAGGTGAGCTTGGCAATGAAGAGCCTGCTGCTTGATGTAAACACGACTAAGGGAATAGTCAACACAAAGGAATTCCAGGACTACATCACACAATGGGCGGAGCTCCTAAACCAGCCAATACCAAAGATACGGAGGATTAGCTTTGATATCGAAGTAGATGCCGAAATAGGAAGGATTCCAGACGCAAAAATTGCAGAGCGGCGCGTCACTGCCGTAGGATTTGATAGCTCAGACGGACTAAAGCAGATCTTTATTTTGAAAAAACCGGGCTCAGCTGACGGAAAAAACGAGCTTCCACCAGACGTCAAGATGGTCACTTACGACGAGTCAGACGAAAAAAAGATGATTGAGGACACCTTCAAATTAATTTCGGAATACCCCTTTGTAATTACATTCAACGGCGACGACTTTGATATGCCATACCTGTACAACCGTGCTGAAAGGCTTGGCATAAAAAATTCGGAAAACCCGCTGTACATGATGAGGGACTCTGCCACACTAAAGCACGGAGTCCACATCGACTTGTATCGCACCATGTCGAATCGCTCCTTTCAAATCTATGCGTTTTCCCACAAGTACACTGATTTTTCACTCAACTCAGTCTCAAAGGCACTCCTAAGTGAGTCAAAACTTGACTTTGGCGTAGAGTTTGACAAGCTGACAAACTACCAGCTTGCCGCGTATTGCTACAACGATGCCAGGCTGACATACAAGCTTACCAGCTTTAACAACGATTTGCTGATGAACCTGCTCGTAGTAATATCCAGAATTGCAAGAATGCCAATAGATGATATCGCAAGGATGGGAGTATCGCAGTGGATTCGCAGCCTCCTATACTATGAACACAGGCAGAGAAACGCCCTGATTCCAAGAAGAGAGGAGCTGGATGCCAGGTCTCAGGGTGTAGTCAATGAGGCAATAATTAAGGACAAAAAATACCGAGGTGGACTGGTAATTGATCCAGTAGAGGGAATCCACTTTGATGTCACCGTGATGGACTTTGCAAGCCTGTATCCAAGTATAATCAAGGTCAGAAATATCTCATATGAGACATTGAGGTGCTCACATGAGGAGTGCAAAAAAAATACCATACCTGACACAAACCACTGGGTCTGCACAAAATACAACGGGCTGACATCGATGCTCATTGGCTCTCTTCGCGACTTGCGCGTAAATTATTACAAGAGTCTGGCAAAAAAGGCAAAGACTCTGGAACAAAAAGAACTGTATACTGTGGTAAGCCAAGCACTCAAAGTAATTCTAAATGCCAGCTATGGGGTGATGGGTGCAGAAATATTTCCTCTGTATTTTCTTCCCGCAGCTGAGGCAACGACAGCTGTTGGCAGGCACATAATCATGGAAACCATCAAGAAATGCCAAGAAAACGGAATCCAAGTGTTATATTCGGATACGGATAGCTTATTTGTAAAAAATCCAACATCGGAACAAATCAACAAGGTAATCGATGGCGCAAAAAGAGATCATGGAGTAGAGCTTGAAGTAGACAAGGAATACCGATATGTCGTACTAAGCAACAGGAAGAAAAACTATCTTGGTGTTACAAAGGACGGCAAAGTCGATGTCAAGGGTTTGACTGGCAAAAAATCAGTAGATGGTAAGACGCCGATTTTGGCAAATGTTAACAATGTTATAAAATTTTCAACCGTCGAACAGATATACCATGAATTTCACGATAATAATTCAAATGTAAAGCTACTAACAATCACCAACGGATTGCAAGGTGTTTGGTCTCCTATTTCTGATGCAACCAAACACATGGTCAAAGATGTGTATAAGATAACCACACATAATGGTAGAGTTTTAACTCTTTCAGGAGATCACAGTGTATACACGATTAATGAATATGGTCAGCTGAATTGCAAAGAAACCAAAAACTTGAATGCAAACAATGTGTTAGTTGGATTGAAAACAATACCATCAATACACAACATAAAATCCATAAACACTTCAGAATATGTCGGCGACATAACCATAGGAAGAAATAGTTATCTAATTTCCACCATTAAACATTCGACTACTGGATTTCCTATAAAGAAAAAAATCCCAATCACGCCAGAGGTTGGATTCTTGTTAGGCATTTACACATCTGAGGAAGGTTACTATACAAGAACTGCCGAGATATCACAAAATTGTAAATTTAATAAAGAAGTTTGTGAGCAGATAGAAAAATCATGGATAGCCGTATTTAATGCAAAAATGAAAAAATATGGTAAAAAAAATAAATCGAGTTCGTACCGAATGCCATTTTTGATATCAAAATTGTTTAGTAGAGCATGCGGAGAAAAAAGTCATAATAAAAAAATTCCAGATTTAATTTTTAATGCAGCTGATGAAGTAAAGATATCTTACTTGCGTGGTCTTTTTTCTGGAGATGGATTCGTAGATAAAAAACAGGTTTCTCTTACATCTAAAAGTAAAATGTTGATAGAACAAACAGCATATTTGTTGGCATGCTTTAACATTTCATCTAACATAAAAATATCGACTCATAAAAAATATGGAAAATATTATACACTTCGTGTTAAAAGTGTCCAAGATAGAATATTGTTTCACAATACTATAGGATTCATCCAACCCAGATTCAGAATTAAAACAACTAAGACACCATATAACAAGGAATTGCTACCAATATCAACAAATGGAATAATTCAGATAAAAAAATCAATTCTTAAAAGGTTAGGTATTACGAGATTTAGAAATTTGAATATGCATGATTTACGGTATTATAATATGTCAATTTTGGAGAGATACAATAAAGTAATTGATCAATTAGACACGTATGCAACAACAAATGAAAAAATAGCATTAGCTAACATTTCAAGAATGCTAAATTCCAACGATGTCACATATGATAAAATATTAAAGGTTGAAAAGATGTCGGGCAGTCAAATAATGTATGATTTCTCGGTGCCTAAATACGAACGTTTTGTTGCTGGAAATTTGCCAACATTATTACACAACAGTCATACCCCGCCATTTATCAGAAGCCTGTTTTATGAATTGCTCGATATTTTATCAAAGGTAGAATCAGAAAAAGATTTCGAAGAGGCAAAAAAGAAGATCAGCGAAAAAATTGCCATTTGTGCAGTAAAGGTCAAAGAAAAAAAGATTCCAATTGCTGAGCTTGCCTTCAATGTTATGATTAGCAAGGCCCCATCAGAATACAACAAGACCGTTCCGCAGCACATTCGTGCCGCAAAGCTGCTAGAGCAGCACCGCGAAATAAAGCGCGGCGACATCATATCTTATGTCAAAATCATAAACAAGCCAGGCGTCAAGCCAGTGGAAATGGCCCGGCCAGACGAAATTGACTCTGCAAAATACATGGAATTCATGGAAAGCACACTAGACCAGATAACGTCTTCGATGGACTTGGATTTTGACTCTATAATTGGCAAGCCAAAGCAGACTGGTCTTGACCAGTTTTTTTGGAACTAGTTTTTGCGTTTTTATATGGAAAAATGTTGTGTTTGATGCACAGCATCCGTCTTAACAGCATCTAATGGCTACAATTCATCAATGAATACAAACTCAGACAAACTACGACTTCACAAATCACGCCGAGCTGTAGCGCCAGTCATAGCTACTCTGTTGCTAGTTGCAATAGCAGTAGTAGGCGGAGCAATCGTCTTTGCATACTCACAGAACTTCTTTAGCTCTTCACAGATTAGTGGAAGACCCACAATCGAGGCAGTAAAGATTCTAGGATATGATGCAAGGGCAGTTGAAATTATCAACAACCAAAACGGTTCTCCATTTGGAGCAGGTTCTGGTGGTGATATTGACGCATCAAAGGAAATGGGAGAAAACATTGCAGTATACGTCAAAAACGATAGTGTACAGTCAATAACTGTAAGCGAACTCAGATTTGGCGGATCAATATACACATTTGCCAGCCCAGCACCAGATGATTTGACAAATCTCGGGAACGGTACTTACACCATTGCAGGAGTTGCAGGAGGAACTGGAACAGATCTCATTACCTCAGCTTCTGTTGCAGAAATCCAACCAGGCCAAACAGGCAGTGTAGTACTATCACTCAGTGAAGACATGAAGTCAGGTAGGGACACCCAATTCAAAATGACCACTACAAACGGTGCAGTATTTGTTGGCACAGTTGTTGTAGGTCAACAGAGTGGATAACCCCCTCTTTTCTTTTTTATGGAGGCCAAAATGCTCCGCGAACTATGTCTGAAAACACTTTTGATAGCGTTATTTGCGTGCGTCCTAGTTTTAGGAAACATCATAATCGTTTTTGCACAATCTGAAACTGATACAAACCTGATGATAAAACTCAGCCCCTCAATCATAGAGGCAGGAGAAAAAGCGCACAAAATCGGCTATGTCGGTTTTGTAAATCCAAATGGAAATCTGATAAAGCAGACAAAGGATGTCATAGTCAAGCTAGAATCAAGCAACCCAGAGATTGCCACCGTTCCATCACAGATTATGATACCTGCAGGCTCAGAATTTTCTATCTTTGAGGTAACCACTGCAAAAAGCGGCACGGCAAAGATACTTGCCTCATTTGGAGAAAAAATAAAATTTGACACACTCACAGTTGGCCAAAGCATCAACATAGGCAATGATCTGAGGCTCATCATAAACCTGCCAACAAGTGAGATGAACGTAAACTCGCAGATGCCATTTTCATTATACCTGCACGACTCAAATGGCGATATCGCACAAGCACCATTTGATATCGACATAGTTTTAGATTACGAAGACAGTCTAGTGGGATTAGAAACAAACGAGCTTAAAATAAGCAAGGGCAACAGCTATGTCTGGTCCATCATAAAATCAAAGGACAAAGTCGGTAATGCATTTTTGAGGGCCACATCAGACAAACTAGGATTTGATGAGGCAAAAGAAATACGCATATCCTCGTCACTGCCATCTTCTCTTGCAGTCAACATATTCCCAGAAACAGTTCCTGCCACCCTCAAAAGAGATCTTGATGTAATCGTGACGCTAAAAGACTCAGATGGCTTGCCCACACTTGCACAAGAAGACATTAAATTACAATTTTTTGCAGATGACGAGTCCATTACCCGTCAGATAGACAGACTCATCAAAGAATCCCAGATTAATGGAATAATAAAGAAAGGCGAGTTTAGCTATAGACTAAAGCTAAAGCTTGACCTCCCCAATGAGGACAAAACACACACCATTGGCGCAACAACGAAGGGTCTTGGTGTGGCCTCAGACACATTTGAGACAGTGGAGCCGCTTACAACAAACAACCCGCAAGCTGCCAATAAGACATTACAGATATTTACTTTAAACCAGATCCCAACAAAGTCACAGGCACTTGCAATAATCCAGATAGGCGCACTAATTGATGACGACGAGACATCTGATTCTGAAGACGAGTCAGAAGGCGAATTCCATCCCGTTATAGTAAACGAAAATTATATGTCGTCAGGGAGCGAGCAAAAGATCAATCTGATTTCCAGCAACGACCTTTTGGTGAAAATAAGCAACATTGGAAATATCGACGTCACATCAACATATGGTACGGCAATAATTGAGACTGGCCAGGAAACTGGCCAGGTGGTTTTATCCACCACAATCAAGGGCATAGGGTCTGCATCTACAGTAACTGAGGTAATCAATACGCTCAAGCATGAAAGGACCATGATATTTTCTCCCACGGGAAGCATTGCCATGCTATTTGACAAAAACGGCTACTTTGACTTGTTCATAATTTCCTTAGATACAAAGAATCGGCCCACAATAGTTGAAAACGAAAACAGGTACCTACTGGCCCCCATCAATAGCATCGTCTCAATTGAGAAAAACAAGACCTTCTCCCACCTTCTCTTTCAGGGAAACGCCATCCAAGAACAAGACAAGATGATCACAATCAGTGCAATCCCGATAGGAGAATCAGCAGATGTAGGTCTTGAGGCCAAAAATGATTTTGAGATAAAGCCCACTGCTCAATTACGAACCTATGTTCCGTTTGAAACTCTGAATTCAGAAAATGTCAGATATACAGGAATAATCCAAGTCCTGGACTTTTATGACAACCCAATAATTCGGACTAGTGACTTGAGAGTAAAGATTTCTCCATCAGAGTTTGACAAAGTAGACATACCAGAATATGTTACAATACCAGCTGGGGCCTCGTATGCCGCATTCCCAATGGAAACAAATGGAGACACAAGCGCAATATCGTTTGTAGCCAGCTCAAAGGGATTGGTAAGCGGTTCTAAAGAAGTAGATGTAAAATCACAAATCACAAACCTAAAGATAAGCATTGGAAGTGTAATTGAACCGATTCCTGCCGAACAGCCAACAGTACTGACAGTATACGTTGATGATGAATATCAAAATGCCGTTGACGGTGTTACTTTGCGTGTATTATCTGATGATTCGTCCGTCAGCTCGCAAACAGTGAGGACAAATGCCGATGGCAGTGCAACAATACAGTTCAGTCCAAAGCAGGCGCCAAAGATGTCTTTGCAGATTTTGGCCTCAGCTGAAGGATACAGCGAAGAACAGGAATCATTTGAGTTTGCCGTAAGTGGTGTAGTTGAGGAAAACAAAACCATCTTGCCAGAATGGATGATTTATGGTGGCATTGGCGGCATTGCAGCAATTGTTGGCGGCGTGATTTACTTTCTAAAGAAACCCAAAAAACAGCTAGAAGACGAAGACGAACTTTACGAGTAAATCCCACCAGACACACCATAGCATTGCCGTAATAACTATAATTTTAGCGTCTTAACGCTACACTGGTATGAGTGAAAAGGCCAAGGGTTTTGCATCATCAATACTGCTTTTCTTTTTGGCAGGCCTTTGCGAGATTGGCGGCGGTTATCTGGTGTGGCTATGGCTAAGGGAGGACTTTGGGTGGATTTTTGGTGCCCTAGGCGGTTTTGTTCTGTTTTTGTATGGTATAGTTCCGGTGTTTCAAAAGGCCAACTTTCATAGAATCTATGCCGCGTATGGTGGCGTCTTTATTGTGATGTCAGTTGTTTGGGGGTGGTTAATTGATGGTGTAACTCCAGATAGATATGACATCATTGGGACAGTCATTGCAGTAATTGGCGTTGTCATAATTTTCTACATCCCAAGAAAAGGTGAGAGGGTTTGGTCGAAATCATAGTAACAACACTTGGGCTGTTCTTTTTTGCAGCCCTGCTGGAAATAGGAGGAGGATACCTAGTATGGAAGTGGCTGCGGGATCACAAAGGAAAGGTTTTTGGATTAATTGGCGGACTGATTTTGTTTTCATATGGGATAATACCGACGCTTCAGCCTGCAAGCTTTGGACGGGTGTATGCTACTTATGGTGGGATATTCGTCATATCATCAATTCTTTGGGGGTACTGGGTAGACAAGAAAAAGCCAGACAAGTTTGAGATTCTTGGTTCGATAATCGTTCTTGTCGGCGTAGCTGTAATGTTTTATTTCCCACGATGAAGCCTTTTTTTATTTTTCAATAATAAAAAAATTAGCTTGGCGAGACACGTAGAACAACTTCTGCCAATGGGCCAACTGTATAACCACTTCCTGTAGTTCCATCTGCAAGAATATACATGACATACATTCTGGTGTCTGTTATTGGTGGAGCAGTTGCAGTAAAGCTTATGGTTTTAGCTGCCCCACTCAGAGGCGCAAGTAGTGTTCCTACTAGTTGTGAAGAACCGTCCGGGAATGATTGAAATGTTGGAGCAGCAAAACCTGTATTTCCCACAACACTGACATTATCCCATCCCCTTGGTATGTTTATTATTAGTCTGGAACCCGCGTTAATCGAAGCTGCCCCAGTATCAAAGTCCGCCAAAACTACATTGAATGTTTGAGTCGAACCGGGAAGGATTCCAGTCATGTTTGTCACAATGTTAGTACTACTCATAGAGTCGACCTCTTTGGATAGGTACACATTTGGTATCGAAGAAGAGGTTCTCATAGATGTACCATACGCCGATTTACCAAATTGGCCAAGTGTTGTAAAAACATTCGTCTGAACAATAACAGTTTCCGGCTCAGCTCCACTTCCACCCAAATCCCCAGGTTTAACTTTAACTAAAAATGGAAACACTGATTTTGGATTTATTAGCTGTGGCGTACCAGTGTTTTTCCACATTAGCTGGTTAGCTGTAGGACAGGACCAATCATTTGTGGTCGGGGGCACTGTTATGTTAGCGCAACCGCCATCAAATATTTCGTCGTTGCTGTTTGCAGGCGAAGTCTGGGCGCTAATGACTACCTTACTGACATAAATTGGCTGATCTGTTGGATTAACAACATTTACTCCCCAAAGTCCTTTATCATTAGCGTCACCAAATGTATTGGGTATGATCATGTATATTTCTGGTCTTGAGAAAAGATCCGATGAAACTATGGAGCCTGGTTCCGAATTATCGCGTAATAAGATCAAGCTTTGGTCTGTATTGCTTTGTATCGTTGCGTTTGTTGGCTGTTCTATTCCTTGCGCAAATGTAGAAAATGTGACATTGGTTCCCGCAGGACCCATCAATCTATAACTCCATGAAAGTACGGTAGATTCTGCCGGTGCCAAATCCGATTTCATCTGAACTATTGGCGATACATCAAGCACGGCTGATATCGGCGTTACAATAATTGGTCCAGAAGTAACATTCAGTATCTTGGTGTTTCCAGTATTTGTCACAAACAACAATGCCGTTGCGTTCTCGCCCAATCGCACATCAGGTGGATTCATCATAAGCTTTGCTTTGAGCTTGTTTGGCCCACCCACATTCAGATGATCAGCTGTTTTGATTGTGCCAAGAGAGGATACAACTTTGACATCATATGTTCCAGGATTCATGAACAACGGATTGTTTTGTAAGATGTCCCCTCCGTATCCAGGTGCCAGAATCGCATCAGCATGACTTAGTTCGTATTTTTGTGCCGCCTGAGTCGGGTTTGTCTTATTTACGATCCAAAGCGTATCTATCTCTAAAGAATTGGAGCCTTCGTTTTCTACATACACTGCAAGCCTATTACCCGTATCAGTAGATGCCGACGCATAGAATTTTTCTTGGATTTTCTTGATTTCGCCGTCTGCTATGATTTGCTGGGCCTGTATCATATCGGATTGCGTCTCTATGACAAGATATGAGATTGAGAGGCCAGCAGTCATAAGCACCATAAAAAACACAGAGCCGATTACAGTCGAAATTCCCCTTCTCTTTTTGTCAAAATTCATTCCAGTCACTTTGCATCACCGCTTAACACTACAAACTCAGTAGAGCGTGTACCGCCAAAGTCAACTAAAACTTGGATTGGCTTTGAGAGCAAAACATCAGAGGCAATATCCTTGCTTAGCTTTACAACTAGTCGTACTTCTTCGTCATCTACAATCCTGTTGTCTGATTTTTGCACGCCGTTTGAGGACACTATGCTAAATTTTCCATCAAGAGGATAATTTCCTAAAAGATTGTCCGCACTTGCATCAAATGTTTTGGTTCCCGTCTGAGCATCCCAGTCATGTGTTACGCCGTTGATCTGGATGTTTTTGATAAAGACCGGGTTTGTACTGACATTTTTTATCTGGATTGCAATAAAATCAGTACCATCATTTTCCGGGATGTTGCTTGGCGTCAAAGAGCAAGAGATTGTGCAAAGTTTTTTGTCAGATTTGTTATCAAGTGTGTTAAGATCTATGAGGTTTGCACCATCCCGAGTATCATAACCTGTTAGTCGTATTGAGTATGGTGGGGAGACTGGGGTTACCGCACTACCCTGAATGCTTGCAAGCCCGCTACCCTGCACAACTGTTGCCAAAAACACAGAGCCGGCAGTTGTGATTCCAAGCAACAGCAACGTGGCAATTATCTCAGATATTCCGCGTCTTTTAGCTTGCAATAATTTTTGTCTCAAGTGTTAAACGGCCTCGCCACTGTTTCGAAGAAATTTCCTTTTGATGTAAGAATTGAGATCTTGTATTCCGAATTTACGTAGTTTGGATCATCCCAGCGTCCTGAAAACTGAAGGCTCGCTGTTGATAGTATGTCGGTGCCAATTCTCGGCTGAGCGTCGACGGCAAGACTTTTGTCGCTTATTAGCAATTCTTGCGTGTCAATTTTTACCATCGTAATCTTGTTAATTGTCGTATCAATGGTTCCAGCATTTCGTAGCGTGATGGTAACTTGGTTTCCCGTAGGATCTAGCCTTATGTGCTCAAATACAATGTCCTCACGGCCTCCTTCGTTTTGATACGTGATTCCGCTTGTAAGCCGATTGCTCATCTCGCCCACCTCATTGAGCCCTTTGGTCACAATTACCGTTCCCACCGGAACCACCAGTGCAAGCATAAACATCGTACCAATGATTTGGCTGACTCCGCGTTTTTTTGTACAGGTGGCGTATCTTTTTAGGTTCATCTAAGTTGGACGCCATCCAGCTTTTGGAGCCTGTATGTGAGTATCTTTTCAGCCTCAGAAACTATTTCGCTCATGTTCTGAGACGAGATTATCGAGACGTTGTATTTTGATGCAATCGCTTTTGTTTTCTCGTTAACTGACGCAGCACCGATAATTAGCGCTATTTTTGGTGAGGTGTCAAGGATTTGAATTATTTTTGAATCGATCTCAGAGTCGTTTGAGTCATTTACCAAAATGAATGCAGTCTGGTTTTTGTTATTGCTTCCATAAATGTCGATTTTGTGATCGTGTCCGCTCTTACCTTTTATGGTATAGTTTTCATCTACAGAAAAGCCAAGCTTGGATAAGACCCTGGAGATTTCACTTTTTAATTCTTGATAGTCAAGTGGAGAGTGTTCTGAGCCGTCGGTAAGCGCGTATCCACAGACAGTTACTGTTTGTGCATCATTTATTGTAAAATCATGATCAAACTCTTTGCAGTGAAAGTTGATTAATACCTCATCAAATTTTTCTTTGCAGTCATTGCAAAAATACCACATCGCTGGAGATCTTAGTTCTTTTTGCGGATTTTTAATCACCCGGTTACAGGATGGACACTTTAGCTTGTCTGCTTCTTGTGCATCAACGAACTTTGGTTTTTCCATTATGCACCCACAGATCTTGTGCTCAAAGAGATGCAGCTTGTGGACATCAATTGAGTTGCACTTTGGGCAGCACAGCCTCACATTGAGCAAAAAAGACGCCCTGTGATCCGGGCAGATTAAGAATTGGTTGTAAACAAATTTTTCAAGAAATCCTAACTTTCTGTGGGAGAGTTTTTCAAGAAAAACTGGATTAGTTGTTAGCTCTCCTATTTCACCGAGGGCTGGATAATGAACGGCGCCTTTGTTATGGTCAATCTGAGGTATGAGCACGCCGTTGAAGTTTTGCTTGATTTTATCCAGCAGTTTTGAGATTTTTTGCTTGTTTTCCTCATTCCACCGGATTAGTTCCTTGATTTCTGGCAGATCATCGTCAACTAGTGCCGGTTTTTGAGCCAATTTGGGGATTTTTTGGTCTGCTGACTGTGCACCTTTGAGCTTTGAGTGATTCCTATTTAGCTGAAACATTACACCCCATTCCTTTTAGTCATGATCTTGCGCTTCACTTCTATTCTGTAGTCAAAAATGTAAATCGGATGCTGTTCATTTGCACTAACAATTCTTTATGAGAGATTTGAAGGTACTACAAAACGTTGAATGTTAACAAAGCCCAGAATGATTCTTATTTTATACGGATCCGAAAAACTAATCCATTTAATTTTTCAAAGTTTGTTTTAAACAAAAACGAATCTGCAGATCATGCTGACTCTAAACAAATTCTAAATACTTCGGAAACAAGGTTTGCAAAAATTGCCAGTCAACAAGACAGTCCAATAAACGAGATTGAAAATGTACTGGTGCCAAAATTCAAAACATTAAACAAAATAGACTTTGAGGATGCAGAAATTTATACTGGACTCATAGCTGATACGACATCGAGAAACGGCTTGCGATACATGATAATCGAGCCCCAGATGAACAAAAGCGACAACGTCAATTTCCGTGTGATAAAAAAACTTTTGATATCAGAGCTTGACATTTCATTAAACAGCATCAAGACAAAAAAAGAAGCTGCAAAGGAGCTCAAAAGCAAAATTCTTCACCTGATAAAAAAATACAACATAGACATCCAGACAAAAAGCCTCTCAAAGATCACATACTATGCGATAAGGGACTTTGTATACATGGGAAAAATTGAGCCACTCATGCGCGACCACATGATTGAGGAGATCAGCTGCGATGGAACCAACGTCCCACTGTACATATGGCATCGAGAGTTCGAATCAGTGCCAACAAACATAGTATTTGAAAATGAGGATGACCTGAATAACTTCGTTCAAAAATTATCATATATAGGAGGAAAGCACGCCT
>DASWKH010000040.1:0-12235 GCA_036396715.1 Candidatus Nitrosotenuis sp. | reverse complement strand
TCTTTGAAATCTTGGTTGTTGGTGCTTTGGAAAACACTCTTTACAGTAGACAGGTCTGTCTTGTTTTGGTTGGAAAGGTACCTCTGATTGCTTGCCACAGTCTGAGCAAGTGCATGGATACATCTTTCTTTCATATGACATGCTTGGCACCAAACCGGTCCCAATAAGAACCATTGGATTTGTACGTGTTGATTACCAACAATTAATAGTAATAAAGCGAGAAAAGTGCGTGCCAAAATTAAGACAAGATCACAAATCTTTAGTCAAAAAACTAATTGATCATTTTGTCTCTAGCGGCCTTGAGATCCAGTACGCAAATTATACTGGATATGAAAAACCGTTTGTAATTACTCGACATGCGCCAGATGTAATTGCGTTTGATCGTACAAAACAGCTTGGTTACATTGGCGAGGCAGAAATGTGCAACGAGATTACAGAGCAGCTAACAAAGGAAAAGTTTGAGGATTTTTCCAAAAAACTGATGAGAAAAGGCAAGTCCGAGCACACAAGACTTCCGTTTTTCATAGCATCCCCGCACGAATGTAATTCCAGAATTCCCCAGATCCTCAGAGATTTGGGAATAAACGAAAGAGACAACATACATGTGCTGAGCTTTTAACCACATATTCTGAGAAAGCCAGTCCTGAATACTAACGCCAAATATTTTCTTGCCATCAGTTACAACAAAAAGCAGAGAGCTGGAAAAATCGAATGTTTTGTTTCACTAAAATTGAAGTATGATCAAAATAAACGAATTTTGTTTGACATTTCTACCAAAACTGTTAAAAAAATATCCACCATAGATCATAATGTGCAAATCAAATTTCTTGTATTGATGCTACTGATAGCTTCAATTAGTGTGATAGGCGCCGCCAACGCACATAAATCAGAGGTTATTGGGGACTACAAAGTCGAAATTGGATGGGATAAAGAGCCACCAATAGTTGGAATGAACAACAAGATTACTGTGATGATCACACATGCGAGCCCCGAAGAAAAAGCAGCCGCGGGGGAAGCAACACATGATGAGGCAGAGCATGAACATGCTGAAGGAATCAGCGGCCTTGCTTCAAGCATGGATGTTACAGTCACATTAAATGGTGAAAAGACAGCACTCATAATGACTGAAGATGAAGAAATACCTGGATTATACTTGGGTGAATTCACACCGCCCGCATCTGGATTTCCAACAGTTCATCTTTTTGTAGAAATTGACGGAGAACCATTAGAGATTGACATGCACCCAGAAAAGACAGAAGACGGAGCAGTGATCAGAACTGCGACATCAGATGGTTCCATAAACGTCGACGTTATCACGACAACCCCAACTGCCGACGAAGACATGTTAATCAAAATCGAGTTCACAGATATGCATGGCAACCCAATTGAGCATGTCAATTATGACATTGTCGCAATACAGGATGGAAGCGCAGTCCTAACTGAAAGCACTGCACACTCACATGAAGGAGACACAAAACACTCTACTGAGACCCTAAGATCAAGTGATCCTGTAGACATCCAAGTGACCATTCTTGGAATTGGATTACCAGACGATGAGGTAAACTGGAGTGGGCCGATGGGTGATACAATATCGCTAAATGTTGTACCAGAATTTGGCCCAATTGCCATGATTGTGTTTGCAGTTGCAACGGTAAGCATTGTTGCCATGGCTGCCAAGTCAAAAATCATTCCAAAACTTTAATTTTATTTCAAGATCAGATCCAGGGATTCTCTTAATCCCCGGTGTCTGTTTCGTATTGTCACTTCGGTCACACCAGAAGCAATCGAGATTTCTCTTTGCGATATTTTCACGTTGTGTTTTACGCATGAAATGTACAATGCCGCAGCTGCAAGCCCCGTAGGGTCTTTTCCTGCCGTAATTTCCATACTGTTTGCTTTTCTCAAGATTTCAAGAGCATATCGCTTTACCTTTTCACCCACCCCAACCCTGCTTGCTATTTTAGACATGCAGCTAATCGAATCTACAAGAGGCATCCTTAGGTCCAGTTCGTTGACAAGCATTCGGTAGTTTTTTGAAATATCTTTTCTTTTTATGTTGAGTGCGTCTGAAACATCGTTTAGAGTTCTTGGCATTCCCGCGTCTCTACATGCCGCATATGTTGCTGCGGCAAGAACCGATGGAATGGACCTGCCCCTGACAAGTTTCTTTGCCATGGCCTTTCGATAAATATGGGCAGTTTTTTCAACTACTGCATCAGGCAATGTAAGTTTGTCCTTTAGTTTGCCCAACTCCATAAATGCTTGCTTTAGATTCTTGTCTGTATTTTCCTGTGTTTGGCTCCTACCATCCCAAATTCGAAGTCGATTGATGTTCTGTTTCATAGATACAGAAAGTGTTTTTCCAGTCGAATCCTTGTTCACATAACCAATCATTGTAGCAAGCCCCCTGTCATGAATGGCAAGTGAGCTTGGTGCACCGGTTCTGCTAGCATTATCATGATCGTCTACAAATGACCGACGTTCAGGGCGCGCATCTTCAAGACGTTCTATAATAACAAAACCGCAGCTTTCACAGTATCGCTCACCAGTAGTGCCATCGGTTAGCATGAGTCCTTTACATCGGCTGCATCGACCATTCACATTCAAAGTTTGCATAATCATCAAAATCAGGCACCCAAGTTAGGCCGCTCACTAATAAGAACTAGTGTATACGGTGGCATCTCTCGTCAAATTGGAGAATTCTGGGCGTATGTTGTTTTACGTAAACTTCATAGGATTAATCTTTGAAACAAGATCATGCTTCCACGACTAGAAAGTATCAAGCAGGCACGAACTAAGCTTGGAATAACACAAAAAGAGCTTGCAAGAATGGCAGGCATAAGCACATCGATGATAAACCAGATAGAATCTGGTCGAAGCCAGCCAAGCTACGAGACTGCAAAAAGAATTTTTGATGGCCTAGCAACGCTTGAGGGCAGATCCGATCCTAACAAGGCAGGAGATATTTGCAGTAAGGATATTGTCAGGTTAAAACCGGTTGATTCGCTCCATGATGCAATACACAAGATGCGAAAGCTCTCAATTTCCCAGATTCCAATCTTTAATGGTAGTGAACCAGTTGGCGTAATCACAGAAGACGGCGTAGTCAAACACCTCACGGACAGCGATGAGTCGTCATGGAAGAGAATTCGGCTTGCCGACGTAATGGAGTCAAGGCCGCCAATTGTGGACCATCAAACGCCTGCAAAGGCACTTGTGCCGTTAATCAGGTACTCAAAATGCATCCTTGTCGCAAAGACAGGCAAAATAATTGGAATCATTACTGCATCTGACACATTAAAGATGCTAGAATGATTTGTTGAGTTTAGAGCGAGCTGAAGATGTCCGAAATGTTGTTTGCAGAGTTTTCGATAAATGATGGTTTGTGTTTGTCGATCAAAGAGTCAAGTAATGATTTGTTAGTTAGCTGAAATACAGATAGCCCATCATCCAGTTTACGGCGAACGATTCCTTCCTCACATAGTTTTTTGAGGGACAGTGATACAGTTCCTTGTGATTTTTTGGCTCTGCCTACCAATTCTTTAAATGTCAAATCCTCCTCAAGAAGTGCTACAAGTATTCTTTGTGTTGTTGCATTTCTAAGATTTTTTATTATTGTGCTTTCTTGTTGTGAGGTTCCACATGGATAGATTCTTGCAACCCTCGGAGTTCGCTCAATTATAATTCTGCCAGCTTGTTCAATTTTGGATAGATGATGACTCAGAACGCCGTTTTTTAGCCCAGTCTCCATCATTATTTCAGAATAACGTATGCCTGGGTTTGCGTTTACCAGATGAACTATTTGTTCGACTCGTTCCATCTTAATCCCTTTTGAACACTCCTAAAGAGAATATACCAAGCATTCCTATAATAAGCAAATGACTAATCTCAAGCATTGAAACTGCATCGATGTAAAATGCAAATGGCCACGTTGCCTCAATTACTGCAAATACTTCTGCTGCAATAAACAGTGAAAATGCAATTGCGGCAGTTGCCAGACGCTTTGTTCGGATTTTTACATATGCATATGTGGTGGATATGGTAAGAAAGATTGCAAGTGCCAATCCAGCAACATGCAATCCGATGTGTATTATATGCGAGCCATGAAATATGTGTGGAAGTATTACTGGAAGAAACATTATTCCAATTGCGGCAAACACGCAAAGGATAAACAGATTACCCTTCTTTTCAACCAGAGCCTCAAAGGTAGACAACAACCAAAGTGCCACATACAAAATTAAAGAATTTCTGGTAGAACTATCAAACTATGCTAGTGTGGGTGAGAGCAGAGCTCTGCTAAAACTCCGCTCAGCGATTTTGGATGAATGAAAGTAATTTTGGTTCCCTCAGAGCCGTCTCGTATTTTACCCAAAAACTGGATTCCACATCCTTCCATTCTTTTGTATTCGGCTTCAATATCATTTGTGGCAAGTGCCATGTGGTGTAGTCCTTCTCCTTTTTTTTCCAAAAACTTCTTAATTGGGCTGTCATCTCGTGTCGGTTGCATCAGCTCAATTCTTGCATTTTCCAATTTCAGTATGGCAAGCTTGACTCCTTCTGATTCTATCGTCTCAAAAATCACCTTGTCTACTCCAAGTGCCTGTTGGTATTTTTTTGCTGCCTCTTCTACATTGTTTACTGCGATTGCAATGTGATCAATTTTCATTAGAAAACTTCCTTTGGCCTGTATTCGCCAAACACTTCCCGAAACGTGTTGCTGATCTCTCCAGTAGTTGCATACACTCTGACAGAGTCCAGTATGTATGGCATGAGGTTTTCGTTCTTTTCTGCTACGGCCTTTAGTTTTGATAATGTATATCCTACCTTTTTGTTGTCACGTTCTGCTCGGAGTTTTTTCATTGCCTTTTTTTGCTGTTCTCCTACCGACTCGTCAATTCTGAGCAGTTCTTGCTTTGATTCGGCATTATCAGAAAACTTGTTTACGCCAACTAGGACTCGCTCACCTGAGTCAACTTCTTTTTTGAGCCGGTAGGCATTCTGGCGTATTTCTGACTGGAAAAACCCCTTTTCTATTGCCTTTAGCGCCCCGCCCATCTTTTCAATTTGTTTTAGGTACTTCCAGACACCGTCTTCAATTTCATCGCATAGATATTCAAGATAATAAGAGCCCGCCATCGGATCTACTGTCTTTGTAATTCCGCTTTCATGTGCCACTATTTGTTGTGTTCTCAGTGCAATTTTTGCAGATTCTGCAGTTGGGAGTGCAAGTGCCTCATCGCGAGAGTTTGTGTGAAGTGATTGTGTGCCGCCAAGAACTGAGGCCATTGTCTGGATGGCAACGCGTACGATATTGTTGTCTGGCTGTTGTGCAGTAAGTGACTCGCCGCTTGTCTGGGTGTGGAATTTTAGCTGTATTGATTTTGGATCCTTTGCGTGAAATTTTTCTTTTAGAATCTTGGCATAGACTTTGCGCGCTACTCGAAATTTGGCAACCTCCTCAAAGAATTCTATAGTGCAACAAAAGAAAAACGAAAGCCTTGGAGCAAAGTCGTCAATCTTTAAACCGCGGTCAAGGCAGGTCTGGATGTATGCAATTGCATTTGCAATTGTAAAGGCGACTTCTTGTGTTGCAGTAGAGCCAGCCTCCCTCATATGGTACCCAGAAATAGAAATTGGATACCACTGTGGGACAGATTTTGCGCAATATGCAATCATGTCTCCAATTAATCTCATTGAGGGTTGTGGTGGATAGATGTAGGTGTTTCTTGCAATGTATTCTTTGAGAATGTCGTTTTGTGTTGTGCCTCTGAGGTCTACGCTCTTGAATCCTTGCGACTCTCCAACTGCAATGTAGTACGCCAACAGAGTTGATGCAGTAGAATTAATGGTCATAGATGTGCTTACCTTGCCAAGTGGAATCCCATCAAATGCAGTAAGCATGTCCTTTAGCGACGCAATTGACACACCAACTTTTCCTACTTCTCCCTCTGCCTGAGGCGCATCTGGGTCATGCCCAATTTGCGTTGGGAGATCAAATGCCATTGAAAGCCCAGTCTGCCCTTTTTCGAGCATGAACTTGAAGCGCTCATTTGTCTGCTTTGCATCTCCAAAACCAGAATACTGTCGCATAGTCCAGAGCCTTTCTCGGTACATCTCAGGATGGATTCCTCGAGTGAACGGGTATTTGCCAGAATCTTCTTTTGGTTTCTTTTTAGCTGATTGGGAATAGATCCTACTTACTGGAAAGTTAGAGTCTGTAAGAATTTCTTTTGGTTTTTGTTTTTCAATTTGTGCCATGTGTATCACTTTAGTATCGAGCCAGATATTTTGTCTGCTGCCTCAAATGGGTCCATTTCCTTTGATTGAAGCTTTTTTAGATATTTGGCATAATTTTTATCTGATTCCAAGAGTGAATCAATTTTGTGTTTTACATTATTTAAAACAATATCTTTGAGCTCAGCTTCAAGTCGCATCTTGTCGTGTTCTTTTTTTGATTTTTTCTTTTCTTTCATAAGCTCGACTAGTTTTTTTGCAAGATCTTCAATTCCCTTGTTTTTTGTAGCCGAAGTTTGCAAGATTATCGGGTTTTTCTCAGTCATCCCTATGAATTCTTTTACGGAGTCATAAAGCTGCGATGCCCCATCTAGGTCGCTTTTGTTTACAAGGTAAATATCGCCAATTTCCGTAATTCCTGCCTTGATTGTCTGGATGCTATCACCAGTGTTGGGATTAAAGACTACCACAGTGATGTCGGCAATGCTTGCAATTTCTACTTCGGTCTGGCCTGCGCCGACACTTTCAATAATTATTGGATTGAATCCGGCATATTCTAGAATTCGAATACTACTTCGAATCGACCGCGAAACTGCACCTGTTGCTCCTCGTGATGCAATGCTTCGGATGTATGTTCCAGAATCTGTGGATTCTGTCATCCTTACTCTATCTCCCAAAATTGCACCACCGGTAATGTGGCTTGTTGGGTCAACTGCCAGAACAGCTGCCTTGAAGCCGAGTTTTTTTAGTGCAAGCGAGGTCTTGTTAATTAGAGAGCTTTTTCCCGCACCTGCCGGCCCCGTAATTCCAATTATGATCGAGTTGCCAGTAGTTTTGAAAATCTTTTTTGTTATTTTTTTTGCTTGGGCCGGATCGTTTTCTATAATTGAGATTGCCTTTGCAATGGCACCGCGTTTTCCTTTTTTTAGCTCAGATAAAAGTTCCAAACAGTCTTACTCTTTGTATCTACAATAAATTCTTGTTGAATGTCAAAGCTGGCTGAATATCACTTTGCCTTGCATTCCTTCTTTGTGAATCTCTGTTTTTATTCCAACCTTGCCAAATTCAGGATGATTCACCACAAGTGTAACTGGCACTACCTTCCACCCATATTCTGGCTCTTGCTCAAATGGGACAGTGGTTTTAAAATTCCATCCTTCAAAGGTCTTCTGAAATGACTCTTCCATTCCCAGTATTTCCAGAACAGTGTTTGTTGTTTTTTGAGTATCATCAGAAAAAGTAATCTCTACATATTTTTTGTCCTCGTAGAATACCGCATCAAAATAAAAAACCTTGGAGTATTTTTCTTGAATCTCGATGCTTTGTGAAATTGAGATGCCTATTCCAAATGCGATTACCGTGCCAATTGCGGCAAGAGCGATTTTTTTGTTCAATCTCAAAACTCCTGCCTCATTCTTTGTAATAATGCCGAGTGAATTCGTATTCTTTCAAGGGTTTGCTCTAGTGTTCTTTCGGTTCCAGGTGTCGGATTTGCCCTAAAAAACTGCCTGATTTCTCTCTCCATTGATGCGTCAGCTATTGCGGATATGCTCGATACGATTCGATTAAGAAGCGGACTTCCTGCACCAACCTTGGCGCGTATGGATTTCCAATTCTTTTTTAGCCACGGCCAAAGAATTTTCTTGCCGTAAGGATTTGCGGCAGTTCGCATTATTGGCAGATGCATGTTTTGTGAGCGGACTTCTTTTGATTGTGAGAATTTCAGTGTGTCAAGTAAGAGTTTTTCGTCTTTGAAGTTGCATAATGCCCCAAGGAGTCGAATCTTTTCTTCTTGGGTCTTGACAGTTCTGTATAGACCTAGTAGTTTTTGATATGTCCTAGAATCGCCACTCCACGCAACGATTGAAAATATTGGATCCTGAATATCTGGCTTTACCGATAAGGGATTTTTCAGATACTGCTCAAATCGTTTGTTTGCCTCAGTGATTATTTCGTCATCATCTAGTTTCCCAAGTGCGCTGAGAATGAAGCTTCTAAGCAATGCGTTTGTGTGTGGCTCGTTTTCTTTTGCATCCCACCCTACCTGGTAAAAAATATTTTTGAAAAAATTATGTGTTATTTCTTTTATTTCATAAGAGAATGACTCGTCTCGCGTTTTTTGGTACAAAAAGTACAGGTTGCTCGCAATGTTTGATCTGGTGATGTAGTCATCCTCATTTTCGTATGCAGTCGTAAAGTCAAGATAGCCCCTGCATGTCCCATCACCAGAAATGCACAGTGCAAATAGATCGTTTTGCAGTGCCCACCTATCTACATGCGATATTGATTTTTCCAAAATTAGTGTTTTTAGATCATCGAGTAGTTCGTCTGAATATTTGACTCGATAAAATCCAGTTCTGCCAGAATTGATCACTAGCGGCATTTGTCGTATTGGGATGATGTCTTGTGTTTTTGTAACAAGTTTTTTTGTTGTTTTATTATCTTGAGTTATTGAGACTGGGATATGCCACAGGCCATTTTTCTTTCCCTTTTTTTCATGAACGAAGCGTTTTTGACGCAAAACGAGTTTTGAGTCCAGTTTTTGCGCCTCAAGAAGTGGAAATCCAACCTGTCTTAGCCATGAATTTACCATTGTCCTAACAGGCATTTTTGCTGCCTTGCCTATCTCATCCCACAGATCACCACCTTTGGCATTTTTGTATGCAAATTTTTTCAAATATGCACGCAGGCCTGCGCGAAACATTTTTTCCGTAACAAAGCTCTCAAGCATCCTTAGGACGCATCCGCCCTTGTCATAAGAGATGGCATCAAAGATTTCTCGGATTTCTGAGGGGCTGCTTACCTTGACGTCGATTGGGTGCGATGAGTGTAGTGCATCAAGCCCCATTGCAGCATTCATCGTGTCTTCTAGGAATTGGTCCCATAGTTTCCATTCTGGATAAAACTTGTCGACAAACTTGGTTGCCATAAACGTGGCAAAGCTCTCATTTAGCCACAAATCATTCCACCATTGCATCGTGACTAGGTTTCCAAACCACTGATGTGCAAGCTCGTGCGATACCACCTCTGCAATGTATTGTTTTGTCCGAGTTGACGATGTCCTTGGGTCGTAAAGCAAAATAGTCTCTCTAAACGTGATTGCGCCCCAGTTTTCCATGGCACCCGATGCAAAATCTGGAACCGCAATTAAGTCAAGCTTTGGCAGCGGGTATCTTATTCCAAAATAATTTTCATATGATTTTACCAGTTCTTTGCACAAGTCCAGTGCGAACCTTCCTCTTTTGCTATTTCCCTTAGTGGTGACAATTCTGATTGTAACTTTGCCAAGTTTGCCTGAAAGAAACTCAAACTCTCCGACCCCAAGGTAAACAAGATATGTAGACATGATTGGAGTTTTGGCAAACTTGTACAGTGTTTTGCTTCCAAGTTTTTTCTTTGATATCACATTAGTGTTTGAGATTGCAGTGTGATTCGTTTCTGTAATTATCGAGATATCAAAGGTAGCCTTTATTGCAGGCTCATCCCAGCACGGAAAGGCCCTTCGCGCATCGGCTGCCTCAAATTGTGTTGTTGTCAAAAACTTGGTTTTTCCTTGCCTGTCTTTGTACTGGCTACGATAAAACCCGACAAGCCTGTCGTTTAGAATACCAATAAAGTCGATGAAGATTTTTGCCTGCCCCTTGATTTTTTTTGAGGTCTTGATTTGAAGGGATTCGGTTTTTTCATCAAGCCTTGTTCTTGCGGTTATTTTTTGGCCAGCCCAAATGATGTGGCAGTTTTTTATTTTGAGTTCTGCCGCGTGCAGATTTATTGTGTTCGTAGGTTTGGAAATTTTTACATCAATTATCTCGTTTCCTGAAAACGTGAAATTCTTAAAGTGAGGCTCAAATGTAAGAGTGTAGTTTATTGGTTTTACTTGCACGAAATTTGCTTATTTGACTGGCTTTATGTATATTTAGAAAAATTCTATTATTTTGATCTTAGCTAGTGCTTAGCTTGGAATGCATGGGATTGGTTTTATTGTTCGTAAAAAATTCGGATCCCATGAACAACACAGATGGACTTGGTAAATGGATTGAAAAACATGCCAACAACAAATTTTCCAAATCGCTTTTTTCTCACGACCGCATTACGCTACACTCCCTAAAGGAGAGAATCATTGAGCTTGAGAGAATGCGCGACCAGATTCTATATGAGCTTGACAGGCTAAAGTCGCTAGCCGAAGAGCGGCACCTCTGGAGGTAAGTTTTAAAATCCAACCGATCAATTACTCTTCAAATGAAGCAGAAACTTGCATCAAGGCGAGTCAAGATTCTTGTTGCCAAGCTTGGTCTTGATGGCCACGATAGAGGGGCATTGGTTTTGTGCCGCGCCTTTAGAGATGCAGGAATGGAAGTAATTTATTCTGGACTTTTTGCCACACCCGAACGTGTTGCCCAGATTGCAGAAGACGAAGACGTCGATGCTGTTGCTTTGAGTTTGCTTAATGGCGCCCATAATACGCTCTTTCCTCGCGTAGTCAAAGAGCTCCACAAAAAAGGGCTCAAAGACGTTCTAGTAATTGGTGGGGGCGTAATACCAAACGAGGATAAGAGTGGGCTAGAGAAAGCGGGAGTCTCAGGAGTGTTTGGTCCTGGAACACCACTACAAACAATAATTGATCACATCAACAATGGTGTCGCAAAACTAAGAAAACTTTAGAAAACTTTTTCATACTTATGAAAATAAATTTCGATCTAATCTCGACTGCCCTATGATCGAGAGGAGTGTACCTTTTCTTAATTCATTATGCCTTGGTATTGTAACTTTGTATTTCCCATTGGTCATGAAGATATGACTACCAGTCTGCCGGTTTGCCAAAATCCAGTTTTCCGCAAAATCTTAAGAACATCTCTCCAAGAAAGAACTGGCAGTTTAGACGGTAACTACTATCACTTCGCTTTTTTGTATCGAAGGTAGTTTTTCTTTTTCTTCAGGAAATGCCTCAAAATAGCCTTCCACGGCATCATTTATCATTTCCATTAGTTCCCGTTTTGTATCTCCCTCAGTTATAATTCCTGGAAATTCCATGCATTGCGCAGTATAACCGCCTTCTTCGTCTTTTTTGACACTAAAGGTCAGTTTGTTCTTTTTCATGTTATACTTTATTCGCATATTCTAATTAAAGTTTGATTGGTTTGTTTTGTAAAACTTAATTGGATAGGTACCAAAACGTGGCAGAAATTACTCTTTAGAGTCAGGCCACATCATTTTCCGCATTTGCTTGCCTACTTGTTCTATTTGATGTGCCTCAAGCTGCTTCATGTATTTTTCAAACGAGTTCTTACCGTTTTTTTCATAGTCTGAGATCCATTCCTCGTTGAATGTGCCGTCCTGAATCATCTGCAGAACCTTTTTCATCTTTTCTTTGACGTCCTTATCCATGACCATTGGGCCTCTTGTGAGTCCACCATATCTTGCAGTCTCGCTCACCCTTCGCCACATTCCATTTATTCCGTATTTTTGAATCATATCTACAATTAGTTTGAGTTCGTGCAACACCTCAAAGTATGCAATTTCCGGCTGATAGCCAGCTTCTACTAGCGTCTCAAACGCATTGACAACCATTGAAGCACATCCACCGCAAAGGTCAGCTTGTTCTCCAAACCAGTCTGTTTCTACTTCTTCTTTGAAGGTAGTCTGGATTAGTCCAGCACGTGCAGACCCAATTGCTTTTCCCATTGCTAAAATTCGATTCCATGCAGTACCTGTCTTGTCTTGGTATACTGCGACAATTGATGGTGTTCCAAATCCCTCCAGGTATGTTTCTCTAACCTTTGATCCAGGCCCCTTTGGTGCAACCATGATAACATCCACATCATCTGGTGCCGTTATCCAACCCCAATGGATTGCAGCTGCATGAGAAAACGATAATGCCTTTCCTTTCGATAGGTTTGGGCCAATTTCTTCGCGGTAAACTCTGGCCTGAATCATATCAGGAATCAAAATGTGAACGATGTCGCCTTTTTTTGTGGCTTCTGCAACTGACATTACGGTATGG
>DASWKH010000039.1:0-2181 GCA_036396715.1 Candidatus Nitrosotenuis sp. | reverse complement strand
ATAGGTGGGATCTGTAAACTTATCGGGAGTTCGTTGGTACCAAGGACAATGTGATCTATGAAACCCGGAATTGATTTTTTTAAATGTTATTTGGACGATTTTACTTTCATAACATCCGCTCAAGAAGCCTGACTGATAGTGGCTTTTTGAGAACTCCAGTTATTCCAACTTCTCTTAGGATGTTTGTTGTGCTAGTTGAAAGATCAGTTTCAGCTACAATAAACACTTTAGCGTTTGTAGTGCCATTACGCTTTAAGCTAATGAGTAAATCAGAATAATCGAAATCTGGTAAAGGTAGATCAGCAATAACTATGTCGAATTTGTTTAAAAAAAGCAGTAACACAGCTGATTTTCTGTCAGCTGCAACTTCACATTTATGGCCGCAAACATCAAAGAATTCCTTAATTGTCTCAGCTACATCTCTGTTGTTACAGATCATGAGGATTTTCATACACCCGCTCTAGATTATACACTTAAAACGCTACTTCACAATTGT
Organism: Candidatus Nitrosotenuis sp.; assembly: GCA_036396715.1. Taxonomy (GTDB): domain Archaea; phylum Thermoproteota; class Nitrososphaeria; order Nitrososphaerales; family Nitrosopumilaceae; genus Nitrosotenuis. The sequence continues at coordinate 1,685 of DASWKH010000039.1, read as the reverse complement.
CATTTTTTGGAAATCTTGACGGTGATTTAGAAACTTTCTTGGTTGTTTTCTAACATCAAAAACATCAGTATGTCGTTTTCTTCAAAATAGATCCTCATGTGCTTGATTGTTGCGGAATAAATGTGGACCCTTTTGCCTTCCTTGTTGAGAATCAAGCCCACGCTTTTAATCATGTTGTCTTTGATTAACTCATTGACTTTCCTATACGTCGAAGTCTGCGATAGGTTTGTGCGCTGAACTATTTCTAGGACGGTTAGTGGTTTTTCCTTGAGTATTTCCAGAATTTGTTTTTTGTCCCAGTCAGCAAAAGATGTGACTATGGATAAGATAGTTTCACGATTTTCAATTTTTATCCATGATGGGGGCGCGTCATCGACTTGTGTCATTTTTTGTACTTTCATTTCTAAGAATTTGTTTAGCTTTTCTAAAATTAGAATTTCCTGCCTAAGCTCCGCTAGTTTTTTCCTAACTTGTGGTGATTCTATTATTTTTTGCATCATTTGTGCTGTTAACAACTTGATCCAGTTTTTAAATAAAAAGCTCGGAAATTATCACGGTTATCGGGTTCCAATGCGGTACTTGATCGACTACATCAAAAACCACCATCTGTAGCAGTAACGCGTATCCTTAAGTAAAACAGCGGCTGTGATCGTATCGTGGAATTTCTAGTAGTGGAAGACTTGGTTACTCACTATGCAACAGAAAAAGGTCCAGTAGAAGCAGTGCAAAACGTAAGCTTTTCCATCGATGAGGGCGAGTCTATTGGAATCGCAGGCGAAAGTGCATGTGGAAAAAGTACACTTGGCCTGTCGCTTATGCGAACAATACAGGGCGGCAGGATCATTTCTGGCAAAATTTCATTTGATGGGCAATCAGTGCTTGATCTATCTGAAGAGGAATTCAACAAAAATTATCGCTGGAAGAAAATCTCAATGGTTTTTCAAGGCGCAATGAACTCTCTTGATCCAGTTTACACAATTTATCAACAGTTTTTAGACATCCTAAAACAGCACAACTACGCAGAAAACCATGATGAAATAGTAAAATCATCACTACAGTCAGTTGGCCTAAACGAAGACGTCTTAAAAAAATATCCACACGAGTTGAGTGGAGGGATGAAGCAGCGTGTCGTAATAGCAATGGCGCTTTTACTAAAGCCAAAACTAGTCATTGCAGATGAGCCAACAACTGCACTCGATGTCCTAGTGCAGTCTCAAATCCTCAATCTATTCAAAAAACTGAAGAAACAAGGTGTATCATTTATGCTCATTTCACATGACTTGTCAACCATATCCGAAGTCTGCGAAAAAATCGGCATCATGTATGGTGGCAAAATGGTAGAGTTTGGGAGCTCGGCTGAAATCCTTCAAAACCCAAAACACCCATACACGCAAGCACTAATTCAATCCATTCCAAAACTTCGGGGTGATGAAAAGCCAAAATTCCTTGCAGGCAGCCCACCAACACTGGTTAATCCAAAACCACAATGTAGGTTCATTGACAGATGCCCACAAGCAATGGAAAAATGCAAAAAAGAGCCACCTGTTCTGAAAACAGACTCGGGCTATGTGTTGTGCTGGCTCTACGAGTAACTCTTTGCAATCGGAAGACACGAATCAATGATTCTGAGGATCTCAGAACGAACCACTTTTCTATCAATTGATACCCAAACCCGGTTTCTTTTT
>DASWKH010000038.1:0-7139 GCA_036396715.1 Candidatus Nitrosotenuis sp. | reverse complement strand
AGGAATTTGTAGACTTTGCTGCTTTCAAATGATTTGAGAAGACCATCCCTGATTTTTGGCATGTACATCGGATTCATCATCCCCACGCGAACCATGAATTCCTCTGGAATTTCGGCAACCTTGTTTACGAGATCGGGTAGTGTTGTTCCAATGTCTAGCCCATAGCAGCCATTGTCAGTTGACGTAAGCCAGATCTCCTTGCATCCATCGTCTACTTCGGCCCTTACTTGCCTGACTATGTCGCCAATTCTGTATGATTTGAGATCGCCTTTTGCAAGCTTGGTTTGACAAAACGTACATTCACTCATGCAACCACTGGCAATCTCTACTATTCCGACAGCCGGATTCAGCCGGACCTTTGGAAGCCCAGTCTTTGTCAAATCTGTGTCGGCAAGCTCTACTTGACGCCTTCCAGAAAGCGTAGCATTTATGATTTGCAGCGTCTTTCCGATGGAATTTGGACCCATAAGGCTTGCCGAAGAAGAAAGCCGCTCAACTGTCTTTGGCTCTGCCTTTGATAGGCATCCAGCTATTACAAGCGGCTTTGAGCGGAGTTTTTTGATTCTATTTACCATCTTGTTTGCTGTTGCGTCCTTTACCGAACATGTGACAATGAGGTTTAGGTCAGATTCCTTTGCACTTGATGCAAGAACATGACCTCCGTTTACAATGAGGCCTGAGATCATCTCAGAATCTGCAAAGCTGGCAGAACAGCCGTATGACTCTATCCAGATTTTTGCCATGTTACTTGAGTAGTGCGTCTACTTGTTTTTGAGTCATTAGCTTTTGTGAGACTACTATCTGGCGAATGGTCTTGCCTGTCTTTAGTGACTCTTTATAGAGGTCTGCAGATTTTTGATAGCCAATCTTTGGCGCAAGCAGGGTGACAATGACTGGGCTTTTCTCAATGTTTTGTTTTAGGCGTTGCTCGTTTGCAGTAAGCCCATCAATTAGGTTTGCAGAAAATATTGGCAAAAAGTTCTTGAGCATATCAGTTGAGTCAAGCACTGCCTTTAGCATCCCAGGAAGCATTACGTTTAGCTCAAACTGTCCTGCCTGAGCGGCATTTGCAACGGCAGTGTCATTTCCAATTATGCTAAAACAAACCATGTTGAGGCATTCTGCAAGCGATGGGTTGACTTTGCCTGGCATGATTGATGAGCCGGCATGCACTGCAGGAATTCCAATCTCTGAGAAACCCGCAATCGGTCCTGATGCCATGAGTCTGATATCGTTTGCAATTTTGTTTAGCTCTAGTGCCAAGTTTCTAACTGTGGCAGAAACATTTGACACTGCGAATTTGGATTGCAGCGAGTACTGCATGTCTTTTTCCGGCCTTAGATTTAGCTTAGAAACCTTTGCAAGCTCGACAATTGCAATTTTTCTGTATCCCCTTGGTGTGTTTGCCCCACTTCCTACCGCCGTTCCGCCAAGCGCAACCAATTCTAGCTCCTTTGTTGCCGCAATGATTGCATTTTTTGCCTTTAAAACAGATATGGAATAAGCTGCAAACTCACTTCCCAATGTTACTGGGAGCGCATCCATTAGATGTGTTCTGCCAATTTTTTTGTAGCTTGAAAATTGTTTTGCTTTTTTGCTCAATGATTTGATTAGTGTGTCAAGTGCTGGTAGCATCTCACGCAGATTCAAAAGAATTGCCACATGCATCGCAGTAGGATACGTGTCATTGCTTGATTGCGACATGTTTACATGATCATTTGGGTGCAAGAATTCATATCGCCCTTTCTTTTTTCCCAAGACCTCCAACGCGACATTACAAATGACTTCGTTGGCATTCATGTTAAACGCAGTTCCAGCACCTGAATTGATCTCTTCTATTACAAACTGATCCAAATGTTTTCCAGCCAAAATCTTATCACACGCCCTAATTATCGCAGTTCCACGTTTTTTGTCAATTGCGCCGCATCTGATGTTTGCAACAGCTGCAGAACGCTTTATCATTACAAATGCGTCAACTAGGTGCCTGTGGGATTTTTTTCCAGTGACGTGATATTGCTTTATTGCCCTTCCAGTAAATGCTCCATAGTAGGCGTTTGCAGGAATTTTTACCATGCCAAGTGAGTCCTTGTCTGTTCTGTACTCCAACAATTTTCCTTCTTACAACTAAGATAAATTCTCAACGGGTCACAATGGTATTACAAACACAATTTCATCAAAATTCCCGTAGAAATAATGGGAATTATTATATACCGTGGTACAAGTCTCAAACACATGAATAAGCGTTACAGTATGCTGTTTTCCGTTACAGCCGTAGCGGTTTTAGCAGCAACCTTATTCGGAAGCACATACACACAGACACAAGTTGTCGGTACTACTATGGCAGCCTCAAAAGGCGACAATGACTTACTTCAGCAACTCCATGATATGGGTGGATTGAAGCTTGTCATGCCACAGGCATTTGCCTCAGTAGACTGTGACAATATCGAGGAGGGTAGAAACGTTGTTTCATTTGACCTCACCGGCGAGAGTGCTGAACTGCCAGTAATTGGCGGCGGCACATATCATGCCATGACTTTTAGTGGACAGGTCCCAGGACCAACACTTAGAGTCACACAGGGTGATGTCGTAATGATGACACTTACCATTCCAAGCGATGAACCAACCCCACACGGAAACGACATGCACGCATCTGAAATGAGCGCAGGAAACTTTGGCAAAGTATTGCCAGGTGAATCCAAGACATACTGCTATGTTGCCCAAGTGCCGGGTACCTTCAAGTACCACTGCTCTGGCGTTGACGTAGCAGCAATGGACCAGCATGTCCTCTCTGGAATGTACGGAATCACAATTGTCGACCCACTCAAAGGCTACAAGCCATTGTTGGTAGAAAAGACAAAAGTTGAGGACGGACAGGTGGTAAGGGACAGGCAGATGTACTCCGCTGATGCCCTTGAATTCCAGCTTCAGTACAACCAGTTGTATCTGACTGACGAAGGTGGATATGATCAAGGAAAAATGTTCAAGCATGAAACCACATGGACAGTAGTTAACGGCATTTCATTTGGCTATGTTCCAAATGCGGCCCACAACGAACTCATACTGGGTGCAGCTAACAAGAACATCTTTGTAGCACAACCATGGAACTCTGCTGATCTGGCACAATACCAGTCACAGCTATTGTTCATTGAGGAAGGACAAAAGGTACGCTTCTTTATTGAAAATCAAGGAAACGAGCCAGTATTCTTCCACATTGTAGGTGAAATCATCGACCGTGTCACACAAGCAAACCGAGTGCAAGCACAGGGCACTGAGACTTGGTTAGTTGGAGGCTCACAAGGCATGATTGCCGATGTGGTCTTTGATGAACCAGGAGTATATGTTGCAGTAAACCATGACTATGCCGCAATCTTCACAGGTGCAGCAACAGTAATGGTCGTAGGCGATCCATTTGGCTTAAACGCACAATTGGGCACAAACGCAGCATCATATGCACATCTCTTAGGCAACCCAAGCGACGCAATCCCACCAATGGGTAAAAACAGCGTTGAGCACCCGATGGTTAACTTGCACGGATTGTACACAGATGATCGTGCTGCCGAAATAGCAGAAGAACTAGGAATCTAAACACTTCCCCATTTTCTTATTTTTATTAGATCCCATATTGATTAATATTCTGTACAAAAAAAGGCAAACTACATGAGTTTTAATCAGTCAGTTTTGATCTGCGACCAAGTAGACTCTATTCTAGAAAACATTTTGAAAAAAAACGGCCTACAGGTAACATCTGAGCCGCAGATAACACCGGAAGAATTGGCAAAAAAAATTGCTAGTTTTGATATTGTTGTAGTCAGAAGTAGAACAACAATTACAAAAGAGCTGATAGAAAAGGCAACCAAGTGCAAAATAATTGCACGAGTTGGGGTGGGTTTGGATAATGTTGATGCCGAATTTGCCAAGACAAAAAACATCCGAGTCATCAATGCCGTGGAGGGGGCAATGAACGCAGTAGCAGAACTGGTAATCTGCTTTATGCTTTCAATGGCACGGGAGGTTCCGCGGGCCGACAGGGATCTGAGGGGCGGAAAGTGGATAAAAAAAGAACTTATGGGAACTGAGCTTGCAGGGAAATATCTTGGAATAGTGGGGCTTGGAAACATTGGAAAAAGACTTGGAAGGCTTGCAAGATCGCTTAATATGAACATCATTGGTTATGATGTCATTCCAATTGATCAAGAGTTTGTAAAAGAGGTGGGGCTCATCAAGACAGACTTGGATACGCTTTTGCAAAGCTCCGACTATGTCTCATTACACGTGCCTCTTTTGGATAGCACAAAACACATGATTAACGCAGAACGGATGGCAAAGATGAAAAAGACTGCAAAAATCATCAATACCTCAAGGGGCGGCACAATTGACGAAGATGCATTGTATGAGGCGCTAAATAGCGGAAACCTTGGGGGTGCGGCACTAGATGTGTTTGAAAAAGAACCAGCCATCGGAAACAAACTTGCGACACTTCCAAACGTAATATGCACGCCTCATATCGGGGCCCAGACAAAAGAAGCTCAGTCATTGGCCGCAAATGTCATAGCAGAAAAGATAATACAGATACTTCGTGGTGTAATCTAGGATAGCAATAATCATTAAATCGTTCTATTAACATTTTGCTTTGTTTGGAAACAAAAATTATGGGCTCTCCAAAGTTTATGAAGATCTTTAATTCTTTAGTGACATCCGATGATCTTTACAGAGAAATAGATGGTGCTTTAACTCTCTTAAATGAAGATTGTATGCGTGGTCAAAGGATAGAACGCAAGAAATGGCCACAGTGTTATGTACAAGCTTTCGATGTGAATGTTCTACTAAGATTCGAATTAAGAGAAGGTAGACGGTTGATCTATACAATATATACAAAATCAGATGTAAGATATTGCAATATCTTGGAGATGTTTTCCACTCACAAAGAATATGAAAAGAGATTCGGTTACTGAACTATTTCAATTCTATTGATTCCTTATGTAGTTTCATTAATTTTGGATTATTGTCTCCGAATATCCACAAAATGGTTCCTTTTTTGTCTCGTATTATTTTGTTTGATCTTTCTAGGTATTCAAGAATCACTTCGATGGTTTGTTGTTGAACTTGTTTTGGTAATGCTCTTGACAGTCTGTTTCTTGAACTGAACTCCTTTTCCTTAGTTAGAACATGTTCCACCATCTCGATGGTTCTAAGGTTTGGAGTGTGTTCTGCGGATCTGGAATGTTTATGATCTTTTTTTTGTAAAACTGATTTTATACCCATGCCACTCATTAGATGAACTTATATATAATACTTTTATATAGTATAACTTTATACTAAGATTATTGGTAGAACACCGCATTGAATTAAGTGGAAGTAATGTTCCTATACTTGCAAGTATGGGAATGGTAGAGAATGTTCTAAAAAAACATCGCGAGTTTGCATCCAAAAGTGCCTTGCAAAGGGCATTACCTAAAACGATACAAACTCAGACATTCAACAGAATTTTAAATTATTTGGAAAAATCAAACAAAATAATCTTCACCAAGGATCGTGCAGTTGTTTGGATATTCTCAACTGATCCTAAACTACGAAAAATATGGAAGAAATCAGTTCCATTATAATTATGGGAATTTTTGATTTTGAGGCATAAAAAAATAAATGAAGAGGGCTGGAGATATTTTTCAACTATTTTAAAAGAATATCAAATCAGTAAAAACCAACTCGAATTGGCCATCCAAGAAGGTTTTGTACGTGTGAAGGAAGTCCCAAACCCTCACTATACTACGAAAACTTCGCGAGTCATTTTAGAGAATGATATTAAGAATAATTTGGGGCGGATCCAGTCACTTAGAAAAACCAGTGATGAAGAAAAGAAGAAACGGAAGCAATATGCAACACGAAGCCACCGCTCTAAGACACTGGAAAACGTGAAATGCCCGATATGTGGTGAAAAATGCATCCCTGAGGAAAAGTCAAAGTCAGAAATGCTGAAATTGTTTAAAGATGGAGATGTTGATTTTAACGGTGCAGCTTCAAAAGTGATTTTTGCGCATGTCCAGCACGCACATACCAATTACGAATCCGATCTCAAAAGATATCGTCAGAGATTCAGTAAGATGATTTCTGAATTGATGGATGATGGTTGTAGTTTTAATGATGCCAGAATGTTAGTAGATGACGAGTTAGAAGATGAATACCGTCAAATCAAAAACAATGCCATCGACAAAGCCAGACAGTTGATGCAGACATTCTCAACTGATCTACTGAAGACATCTACATGATTTCTCTTTTTGTTTGATTGGTTTCTGATTTTCCAAAAACACGTCATCAAATAGCGCAAATCCTGATAAGAATAAAATGTGTTGCCACTTTTGTTTGATAGAATATGTACTAATCTGGCATATTCCTCTACTTAGTAACTGACATTTTTGACCAATCAATCACAATAAAATTATCCAACAATTTATCAAAAATTCTGCAATTTTTACAATGATTTGAGCCTAATTATCACGCATCAAATGACTAATTTAACTAAATATAGGAGAGTAATGCAGATTTTGCGAGGCGTAATCTAGATTGAAACCAAGTCTTGTTTTTTCATTGCTGGCCTTTAGTCTGATCATGCCGAACTTGGCATTTGCAGAAACAGGAACCTCAAGTGTTGATGTGGACGGAACAACTTTTGAGGTTAGCTATGATGCGACAGGTCTTACTATCGATGACATGGAAGCAGACACAGCTACTGGCACGCTGACTATTTTTATTACAACGACTGATATTGTGGCAAGCTTGGAAATTACACTTGAGAGAAGTTTTTTTGATTCACAGATAGATGGTGAAGACGTTGAATTTGTGGTGCTAGCAGACGGATTTGACACTCCATTTGAGGAAACAGCGACAGACACTGCAAGAACTCTGACAATTGATGTTCCTGAAGGGACAAACTCGCTTGATATAATCTCATTTGGCGCGACAAGCTTTGGATCTGTGGAAATGCCAGAAGAGGTGCCAGATGAAGAACAAGTAGAAGAGACGCCAACTGACGCGCCAGAAGAAACTACAGAAGAGTCAGAAATGCAATGCGGCCCTGGAACCATACTCCAAGACGGCGTTTGTGTACTAGATGAAAGGTGTGGCCCCGGAACCATATTCAAAGA
>DASWKH010000037.1:0-13612 GCA_036396715.1 Candidatus Nitrosotenuis sp. | reverse complement strand
TATCAAATAATTCACGAGCGAATTAAAAACAGACGTAAGGATTTTCTGCATCAACTGTCAACACAATATGCAAAAAAATACAATGTTGTATTTGTGGAAAGGCTGCAAAAACTGAATATGGTAAAAAACCACAAACTGGCTAGAAATATCTTGGATTCTGGATGGGGAACCTTTACAAATATGTTGGACTATAAAACAATGCTCGCCGGAGTTACGGCAAAAAACACAACCATTGACTGTTCAAGGTGTGGCAATACGGTGCCAAAATCCCTAGCTGTTCGAATTCACAGATGCAATGTGTGTGGTCTGATGCTCGACAGAGATCATAATGCGGCAATCAATATTTTGAAAAATGGATTAGATATTTTCAACATTAAACTACCGCAGGAACTGCGGGAAGTAACGCCTGTAGAGATCACAAAGTGGTCAATGAAGCAGGAAGAGTCTATCGGACAAGTCCGATAGAAGTTCACTGGCAATCTAGATTGAAAGACAACGCGTTTCTCAAGTGCATAGACCCGTCGTGCGGTTTGGAATACCCAATCACCTCAGGAAATATCGAGTGCGACAGAGGCCACATGCTTGACGTCAAATACAAAAACATTCCATCACAAGAACTAAAGGAGTTATTTTATACTCGACGAAACCCGCAGGGTAGCATCTTTAATGAAAGCGGGGTTTGGAGATTTCGCGAGCTTATCAATTTCTGCCAGATAGATACAACAAGCATACAAGAATGCGCCAAGTTTCTAGTGTCATTAGATGGAGCGGAAGGAAGACAGTCAAAGCCATATCAGATGTCAAAGGTTGCAAATTTCATTGGAGTCAACCACGATAATTTGTGGCTCCAGCCTGAAGGCTACAACCCGAGTGGTTCATTTAAGGACAATGGAATGTCTACTGCCATTACTCATGCAAAATTAATTGGCGCAAAAAAAATTGTTTGCGCATCAACTGGAAACACATCTGCTGCAGCTGCCATGTTTGCAGCAAATGAAAACATGGAGTGCGACGTATACATTCCTGCAGGGCAGATTGCCCCAGGCAAGCTTAGCCAGGCATACCAGTTTGGCGCTCAGATTATTCAAGTACAAGGAAATTTTGATGATGCTCTGACTAAATCATTGCAGGATGCAAAAAAATACGAAGGATATACTGTAAACTCGATAAACCCATTTAGAATCGAAGGTCAAAAAACAATTCCATACAGGGCAATTGAATATCTCAATTGGGAGGCCCCAGACTGGATTGTGTATCCAGGAGGTGCGCTTGGAAACACCTCAAGCTGTGGTAAAGCAATAATGGAGTTGTATGAATGGGGGTGGATCAAAAAAATTCCAAGAATAGCAGTCATCAACGCAGAAGGTGCAAGCACGCTATATGACCTGTATAATGGTAATTTTGAAGGAGCAGAGCTCCGCTGGAACAAAGGAAAACCAGATACCGAGATGATTAACCGTTATTACAAAGATTTGGATCAGAAAGGAATTAGACCCAAGACAAAAGCAACTGCAATTCAAATTGGCAGGCCGGCAAACATTCTCAAAGGACTAAGAGCGTTAGAATACACGAATGGCGTGGTAGAAAAGGTCTCAGACTCTGAGATGCTAGATGGCATGTCCATAGTTGGACTCAACGGCTTTGATTGTGAGATGGCATCAGGCGCAACACCATCTGGAATAAAAAAACTAGTTGAAAAAGAGATTATCAAAAAAGACGATGTCGTAGTAGGAATTTTGACGGGCAGACAAAAAGACTCTAGCCTGCCTGTTGACTACCACAACAATCCAGCAAACAAATTTGCCATCCCTCCAAAAGGATAACACAGACGTACAAATGATTTAAAAATCAACAACAACTACATTTTATCAGATAAAAAACAGATTGAGTCATACAAATAAAGGCACTAGAGCTGATAGTGCAACAATTTTAAGAAAAGGACAGTTAGCAGCTAAAAAATCTGTAATCACTTTGGCAGCCATAGGCATAGTGGAGATAACAGTAGCTGTTTTTACTGGCAGTATAACACTAACAGCCGATGGTTTTGATTCCATAGCAGATGCCATGATATCTTTCATCGTTTGGTTTGGAATAATGTTTGCAAAGAAATCAAGAAGCAACACCTTCCAGTTTGGTTACAGAAAAATTGAGGTTCTTGCGGCGTTTATTGCTGCAATAATCATCATCATTTTGGGCATATTCATAGTCATTCATGCCATTGATGCACTTGATAAGCCCAAAACATTCCAATATCCAGAAATAGTCATCATAACGCTGATTGGAGCAGGCAGCGTCTCACTACATCGTGCCTTTGTCATACGAAAAATCGCAATAGAATCAGATCTAGTATCATTGAAATTGGATGCAAAGAACTCCATTAAGGACGGAACTGCATCGTTTGTAGGAGTTGCAAGTGTGGTAGCCGCCACTTATTTTGGCTTCACATTCATGGATGCGATAGGAGGGATCATCATAGCTGGGTACATTTTCATAGTTGCATATACTGCCATAAAAGAATCTGCACTAGTGTTGGTAGATGCTGTGGACAATCCACTACTTTCAGATAGCATAAAACTGACAATAGAAAAAAAATTCAACATAAAAACAAACGAGGTATTCCTACGGCCCATAGGAAATGACTTTAACGCTGAAATACACATTATGCTTCCAAAGGAAACACGGCTTGATGAGACAAGTAGGATCGTCAATGAAGTATCACGTGTAATCCAAGATGATTTTGCGCTTGCACGTGTAGTGATAGTACCACTACCCGACAATGTCAAGAGTTAAAGGTTTTTGACATTGATTTATTAGATGTCCAAAGTTTAACAATTGAGTAATTGGGAATAGGTTCTAAAAGGGCAGTCTATGCTGCCTTGTTCGGAAATTTAGGCATAGCAATTACAAAGTTCATTGCTGCGATATTTAGCGGTAGTGCCTCAATGTGGGCAGAAGCATACCACTCATCTTCAGACACATTTAATCAGATTCTTTTGCTGTTTGGCATGAAAACTAGTACAAAGGCTGCAAGCTACCGACACCAGTTCGGCTATGGTCGCGAGATGTTTTTTTGGTCATTTATTGTGGCTACGATGATTTTTGGCATCTCTGGAATTTTGTCATTGGAGCAAGGAGTCGCATCTCTGCTTCATGGTCCACGCATAATAGAAAATGTGCTGCTCAGCTATGTTGTTTTGGTAATTGCTTTTGGTTTTGAGGCAAACGCGCTAAGAATTGCACTAAAACAATTTACAAAAGAGATCAGAGAAAATGGAGAAAAAATTACTTTTTCTTCTATGATTAATCACTTTAAAGAAAGCAAGGACACTGCGTTACTGACTGTAGTTGTAGAGGACACTGCTGCTCTTTTGGGCATAGTCGTAGCTGCCATTGGAATATTTTTGTCAGATATTACTGGAAATTCGGTTTACGACGCAATCAGCTCGCTTTTCATTGGAGGAATCTTGATGTTCTTTGCCTTTTTCTTGGCAAAAGAAAACCGAGGCTTACTAATTGGAGAGTCCATCACGCCAAGAGAATACCGCAGGATAGTAAAACTAATCAAAGAAATGCCCGAAGTAAACAGAATTGTATCAATGAGGACGATGCACCTAGGACCAGAGGACATTTTAGTTGGAGTCCAGGTAAACCTAGTTAACAACCTCGATACGGACAAAATCGAGACACTAACTGATGCAATTGAGCAAAAAATAATGCAAGTCATCCCCAATACAAACCGAGAGCACATTTTTGTTGAACTTGAACGAGAACGAATCAGGTAATTTGTCGCTTTGAAAAATTACTTTTTGGTAAAAAACTCTTCCAAATTTCTTTTCTTTTCATTCATATGAAAGAGGCCTTCGGTGTGCGCAAATGCCTCTGAATATGGTTTTTGAAAAAGCATTGCCTGCATCAATATGTGGTTTTCCGGAATCACAATGCCCGTCTGATCATCAGAATACACCATCTTGACAGTATCACCAACTGACTCGAGCATGTTTGCGTGGATGTGAATCATGTTTGTGTCCTTGAAGCTGAACTTCATTGACTCTGCTGCATCGCGTATCTGCTTTGTTCCCTTGGCAGTCCACAGGGTGGCAACGCCATGCTCGTCTTTGAATATCTCCAGTATTTCAGATGGTTTTGGCGCAACATCTTTGAATCGAATGTTCATCAGATGCACGTGCATTTGTCTTGTTGGAACCTTTATTGCTTGAATAAAGAGTGGCATATCCTTTCCCATGTAGTGTTTTACGTCTTCTTGGTGGTGGGGCTGCGAAGTCCACTCTATTGTGTCTGGCACTGTTTTGTCCGTTTGCTCCAAGTCTGCCCATCGCCTAACAAGTACTGCGTCAAATCGGACAATTTGTGAGCCATATTTTTCTCGCAGTGGCTGCAAGACTCGTCCCATTCCAGTTACGTTGCAGCTTCCCTGCATGACATGTTTTTTTTCAAATGCCTCTGTGTAATTTACACGAGAGTTAAACAACAAGTCCGAAACACGCTCGTCTCCAAAGACTGATTCACCTCCCTGATAGATTGCCATTATCCCCCTTGGCTCGTAGAGTTGTTTTTTGTTAGTGTATCCCATCCCGCCAGGCGACGCGTCAATTACAATATCACAGTCATCTAGCACATCCTCTATGACGCCTTTGATTTTGTAATTTTTAAAAGAGTCAATGCGTTTTGTAGGTACGTAAACATCAAAGCCTCTTGATATGGCATCATTTACCTTATCGTCTGGCGAGTATTTCCCAACGCCAAGTACTTTGATTTCAGGGTCGTCTTTGATAAACTGGGCAACTCGGCTTCCAATTGAGCCGTAGCCATTTACAAAAACTTTCTTCATGTATCTTATCATTCTACGGGATTTATAGAGAATTCGGCGAGAAGACCACCGGTTTTAACCGGTGGATGAATCGCCGATAATGAATAGCTGGTAATTACATAATAGCCAGCATGTTAAACGTAATAATTCACAAAAATATCCAATGTCAGGGCTAGGCAAAATGGAAGAAGGTCGTGCTAAAGATATGGGCCTCTACCAGTCACCACGTAAAGCCGAAACTGGATTGGGTTCAGACAGATTACCGCAGGAACTGCGGGAATTTACGCCTGCGTCGCAAGACAGCACATCAAAAAAATGGGCTAGAGATCAAAAGCTCGGTCGATGAAGCAGGAAAAGGCTACCGGACTTGTCCGATAGTGGTTCACTTAGATTACACCGCTAAAATTACGTGTTCAGATCGGATTCGTCTGAGCCTTGTTTTTGCTCTTTGAGCTGCTCAAATTTTTCTATGGCATTATTAAGGCCAGCGTCTGTGCGAACAAGCATGCCCTGCTCACTTGCCATTGGCACCAAAACAAAATATGACAGAGTCAAAAGCAGTGAAAAACCAATGGTGACAGTAATTATCCAGAGCTTATCGTTTGACAATGCTTTCTTGTTCTTTGCGAGTTTAGATTAGCTTGATTGTGTTCGAATCAATCACACAATCTAAAAGGCTAAATTAATCTGAATTTTAGGAGCCGTATGATACACGCACCTTCACTTGGAATTGGTGCTGCAATAGCAGCAGTTGCAATAATTGGCATATTCTACGCTATGGATAATGCCCCCACAGATACTGCCTTTAAGACAGAAGACATCAAACCATCAGAAGTCGAAAACCAGGCAGGGGACGCAGTCAAGTTATCAATCTTTTCTGAGAACGCATCCCCATACCTAGGAGATGCCAGCGCCCCAATCACAATAGTAGAGTTTGGCGACTATCAGTGCTTTTACTGCAACAAGTTTTTCCATGAAACAGAAGATCAAATTTATGAAAATTACATAAAGACTGGCAAGGCCAAAATGATCTTCAAGGACTATACAATAATAGGCCCAGATTCCATAGTTGCTGCACACGCAGCACATTGCGCAGACGAGCAGGGAAAGTTCTGGGAGTACCACGATACTTTGTACAATAACTGGAATGGGGAAAACAATGGGTGGGCATCAGCAGAAAACCAGATTAAATTTGCTCAAGATTTAGGATTAGATATGACTGCATTTTCAGAATGCATGTCAAGTGAGAAATACAAGCAAAAAATCCAAGCCAGTACGAACGACGCGCAGACACTCGGGCTTTCAGGAACGCCTGGCTTTTTTATAATTGGTCCAAACAACAATGTGGTGAGAGTTCCAGGGGCGCAGCCATTCGATGTCTTTGTTAACGTGTTAGAATCAGAAGAGCTCAAAGGAAACTAGTTTTATCCTTCAACCATCAATAGATAACATGGAATTTAATTGCGTAAAGGATTGTTCGCAGTGCTGCGTTGAACGCCAGTATTACCCTACAAAAAAATTTGGCAAAGTTGGGGTTTTAATTATTCCAGAGGAAAAAGAAAGAATCGAAGCCTTAGCTGAAAGACACCATCTCCCAATAACAATCCTTCCAAGGATTGGTGTGTCACATCAAAATCATGATGGGCCAGACCAGATAATGGCATACCAGATGATGGGAAAAGAAGACAATGGTAATACATGCCCATTTTTGGACACAGAATCGGACAAAAGATCCCCACATGGAGGATTTGTTTGTAAAATATACAATGAAAGGCCACTTGCGTGCAAGGCCTATCCGCTAATAGAGTCAAAGCCAATAATTCTTGATTCTAAATGCAAGTTCTGCCAGCACAACCAAACTGCAGATAGTAATCTCGACGGCGAAGTAGAGGCCTTGATAAAAATCCAATCAAAGATGTCTTCTGATGCACCAATCATTTGGCGGTATGCCACAGGCATTGGCGATGTAGAGGACAGATCACAAATTCAAAAAGGCTGGATCAGGGAAAGCTAGAACTATATCAAAAACTCAAAAAGCGATTAATTCTTGTACAAAAACCCGATTTAATAATTCGAATTTACGTAAACTATGAGAAATTTGATTAAAATCACATATTAGTGGAATTTAGTCACCCAATAACCCTTATATCTAAAAGTAGAAGGGAAAGCTCATGGCAGCAGGCATAGACGATATTGCCGTTTACATACCAAGGCTATTTTTAGACTCGGCTGACTTTGCCGTAGCCAGGGGCCTAGATCCTGCCAAGCTAAAGCGTGGACTGGGCATATCCAAGATGGCAATAGTGGATGCCAACCAAGACCCAGCATGCCTGGCTGCAAATGCCTGCCTCAAAGTAATGCAGAGAAACAACATTGCACCAAAAGATGTAGGAAGGCTTTATGTCGCCACTGAATCCGCCCTTGACGAGTCAAAGGCGCTAAACTCGTATGTTATTGGCATGCTTGAGCAAGTCTATGGACCAGACTCGTTTGAGCACTGTGGTGGAATTGAGTGCAAATTTGCGTGCGTTTCTGGTTCTTATGCGCTTTATGATAATTGTAACTGGATTAGGGCAGGAGAAGCAGAAGGCAAGTCTGCAATAGTCGTAGTGTCGGATATTGCCAAATACGATATGGGTTCGGCTGGAGAATACACGCAGGGCGCAGGAGCAATCGCGATGCTTCTAAATGATAACCCAAGACTGTTGCAGTTTGACACCAAGGTTACTGCTACGTCAATTAAAAACGAGTATGATTTCTACAGGCCCTTTGGCAAGGAGACACCAATTGTTCACGGCCAGTATTCCAACTTGTTGTATATGATCCAAGTCAAAAAGGCCTTTGAGATTTACAAAAAGAAGGCACTCGATACTGGCATAATTAAGATAAAGGAAGGAGAAACAATCTTAGATCATATCGACTATCTTTGCATGCACCTTCCATACAGCAACATGGGAAAAAAGGCGCTTGCATATCTTCTGCGACATGAGTGGAGACACCTCCCAAGATGGAAGAATATAATTCAGCAGACAGTAATGGAAGAGCCGACACCAAAGGACAAATTCGGAACAATAGAATCCATCTTAGCAGATGGCGAATACATGGGAAAGGACCATGAATTTACAAAATTGTTTACCAAAACAAAAGAATACCAGCAATTCTACGAAGACAAACTTGCAAGTTCACTCATTGCATCTGCGATGATTGGCAACCTGTATACCGCATCACTGTACTTGGGATTTAGAAGTTGTCTTGAGTTTGAATTCCAGAAAGGAGTAGCCCTTGAAGGAAAACACTTTGGATTTGGATCATATGGCAGTGGAAGTAGCGCTATGATCTTTAGCGGTATAGTCCAACCAAGCTACAAGGAGTTAGTCAAGAACATGAACCTTGAAGTGGAAATTGGCGAGCGCAAAAAACTTTCACTCAAAGAATATGAGGAAATACATGAAAACAAACTTGGCCCACACCAAAACCTCCTTGATGCCAAAGAAGAATTCGTTCTAATCAGCGTTGAAAACACCCCAGAAAGCAGGGGCGAGCGCAAGTACGCCTTTTGTGGGTAAGCCAAGGCAAGAAATTCAGTTTTTGTGGGTTTAGTCGTGGAAAACACTCCAATTAAGGACATATTGTATGGCGAAATAAATCACATAACAGAATCAAGGATTCTGCAAGAAATTTCAAGCAAGAACTATAGCAAGATAATCAACGAGATTCTCACCAGATGCATTCCAATCATTTCAAAATTAGATGGAGATAGTTTCAAGATTTTTGGAACATTTGCAGAAAGCATGATGCATTATCTTTTGACTAACGCGTTAATTCCAAGCCAGCGAAAAATTACGATCAAAAACATAGACCTAGACATCACAATTCCAGATTCAAGAACACTCGATACATCGCCAAAAGACGCAATAATACTGGTTTTTGCAAAAACATCAGAGCAAGACACTATCACAAATTATCTTAAAAAATTGCAAAAAATTCAACCAATAAAAGAAAACATTTGGATAATATCCAAATCCAAACTTGATATCCCCTGCAAAACATATGAGCTTGAAAGCAAGGAAAGACTTTCAACAATACTTGACGACATTAATGATTTTCTTTTATCAAGACCACAATCAAAATTTAGAATTTTTAAGACAAAACTATGAGGTTAGTTGCGAAATGAGATTGCTGCGCTGTAGAATTTCTGCAACTTCGCCCATTTTGGCATTATTCAAATGAGGGATCGTGCAGAGAACATCAACTCCACTCAGATTCTTCAGATCATTTTTTAGCTCATTGACGTCATAGCCAGCCGGATCAATGTTGTTTATGATTAAGCCTCGTATCTTCAAGCCGTATTGCTGAGCAACATTGAGAGTCATCAAGGTGTGGTTTACGGTTCCAATCCTTGAGCTTGTAACAACCAGAGTGTCAAGGTTCATGTCTTTTATGAGATTTGCAATGCAGTAATTCTTCAAAATTGGTGTTAGGATTCCACCGATTCCTTCAACTAGCATAACATCGTGCATGGCTTGCAGTTTTTCGAATCTGTCCATGACCATGTCAACGTCGATATCCACATTGAGCTTGTTTGCAGCAGCATATGGAGAGACGGGAACTGGAAAAAAATATGGGTTCATCAACTCCTCAGGATCCGTTGTTTGGGCAGAATTTGCTAAAATTGCAACATCTTCTGATTTATAGCCTGTTTTTTGTTGCGTGCCTGTGGCAAATGGCTTCATTACCCCCACATTCACCCCCAGACGTTTTAGTGCAAAAGCCATCGCCGCAGTTATAGTCGTCTTTCCAACGCCAGTATCTGTTGCGGTTATAAAGTAGGACTCCAATGCAACAATTCAGCCAAATCACTTGATTAATCTTTCAGCGGTTGATTATTAAAATCAGTTTGGAAAACCCAGACAATGCAAAACCGTAGCTTTGTTTGGCAGCCATACACCCAGATGAAGGAATGGGCCGAGTTTCCAAAAATTGTAAGAGGAGAAGGCATGTGGCTCATTGACTCTAATGGAAACAAACTGCTTGATGGGGTCGCAAGCATGTGGTGCAATGTCTGGGGCCATTCAAAAAAAGAGATAATATCTACAATACAAAGACAGTCAGAAAAAATAATACATTCGTCACTTTTTAATTTGACAAACGAGCGGGCAGAAACTCTTGCCAAAAAACTTGTCGGGATTTCACCCGGCATGCATCGAGCTTTCTATTCTGATGACGGTTCCACAGCAATGGAGGTTTCATTTAAAATTGCATTGCAATATTGGCAAAATATAGGTGAGAAAAACAAGACACAATTTGTTACGCTTCAAAATGGGTATCATGGAGACACGTTTGGTGCCATGTCGGTTGGGTATGTTCCCGGTTTTTTCTCTAGGTTCAAAAACCAATTGTACAAAACAACTCAGATTCCATTTTCAAACAGCTACAGAATACCACATGACATGAAAATCAATGATTATTATGACCAAGTTTTAGAAAAAATAGAAAAAACATTTTCAACTGACGATAAGGTTGCCGCCTTTGTGATGGAAAGCGGGGCCCAGATGGCAGGCGGAGTCAACATCTATTCTGCTAAGCTCCAAATGAGGATTAGCAATCTTTGCAAAAAATATGGAGTCTTGCTGGTTTTAGACGAAATAGCAACAGGGTTTGGTAGGCTAGGCTCATTTGTTGAATATGTGACGCAAAAAAGCAGGCCAGACATCGTCTCATATGGGAAAATGCTGACTGGTGGCTACATAACTTTGGCTTCAACGCTAGTTTCAAAGAAGATCTATGATGCATTCTTGGGAGATTACTCTGAAATGAGTCATTTTTTTCACGGCCACACGTTTACTGGAAATCCTCTTGCCTGCGCAGTAGCAAATGAAAACTTGAATCTATATGAAAAGTCACACCTAATCAAAAAAATCCAAAAAACATCTCATGTCTTTGAGAAAAGACTGGACGAAATCAGTAAGATTGGGCTTGTTGGCGATGTACGGTTCAAAGGAATGCTCATGGGAATAGAGTTGGTAAAGAGCAAAAAAAGCAAGATGCCTGTTTCTTTTGGGAAATCTACAAACAAGGTAATCTTTGATGAGGCAAAAAAACACAAAATCTACCTTCGCTCGCTTGGAAACATTGTGATGCTAGTACCACCTCTTGCAATTTCAGAAGACGAGCTGAACTTGCTTATTGATGGGACGATCAGCACAATCAAAAATGTATCAAAGCAGATAAATTCTTAAAAATTAGGTCACGAACCCCATTGGTCTACTAATTTTGGTTTCTATAATAAAGACAAAAACTCGTCTCTTGTGAGCCTGGCATCATCGATTATTGAATTCAAGGTACCCCGTGCGATTTCTTTGTGATTTGGTATTGTTAGTCTTCGAAAAGGTGGTTTACTATTTCTCAGTATTATGTGGCTTCCAGTTTGATGATCCGTATAATATCCTAATTTTGATAATATTTTGATTAGTTTTGTTGCTGATAAAACTGGAAGTTTAGACATTGATTTCTACCAATTCCTCATCTATGGGCGGAATTGGTTCGTTGTGTTTTTTTAGACTTTGAAGATATCCTTCTATTGCATCTTTGATGTTGTTTACTGCCTCGTCTCGTGTTTTTCCCTGTGAAATGCAGCCTGGCAATGATGGGCATTTTACAACATACATGCCATCTTCGTCTTTCTGTAGTGTAATTCTATATTTCATCTAACTTAGAATGGAAGTTTTCTTATTTAAGCCATTCAAGTCTGATGAATAAACAGTCAACAAAATCACTGTGATCCAAGTGAATTTGTACCTGCAACTCATTCGGTTCACAACTAGATGAATTTCCTCAATAACTATCGGATTGTTAACCACATGTAGCAATCATGGTTAACAATTTGAAAATCTTAATTAACCGTAAAAACTTGTTACGAAACATTGGATTCTGATCATCAATTCATTTTAGATTGTCAGAAAAAGATCTTTTCTGGAATCAAGCTAACTGAAGAAGAACTTGTAGGATTGATCAATGTCTCAGGTACAGAACTTGTAACACTTTCAGAATCGGCAAATAAAATTACACGCACTTTTCAAGGAAACAAAGTGGATGTAGAACAGCTTGCAAATATTAAAAAGAATTATTGTAGTGAAGACTGTAGTTTCTGTGGCCAGTCAGCGTTTTTTAACACTGGCGTTGACAGCTACCAATTATTGCCTGCAGACCAGATAGTGCAGATGGCAAAAAAAGCAAAAGATGAAGGCGCAGAATCATACTGTCTTGTGGCTGCATGGAGAGAGTCATCTGGTTCTGATTTTGAAAAGATTTGTGAAATCATCAGCCAGATAAACGAACAAGTTGGAATAAGCATAGAATGCAGCCTTGGGTTTCTTACATTAGAGCAAGCAAAACAACTCAAGGCACTTGGGGTTCACAGATACAACCACAACTTGGAAACAGCAAGGTCCAAGTTTGCAGAGATTTGCACTACCCACACATACCAAGACAGAATAGACACGCTACATATTGCACGAAGGGCAGGACTTGAGCTTTGTACTGGCGGAATAATCGGATTGGGTGAAACAAGAGAACAAAGACTGGAACTAATTTCAGATTTGGCAAAACTTGAACCAGAGGAAGTAACGATAAATCTTCTTGTTCCAATTCCCGGAACACCACTTGAAATTCAAGCACCGCTTTCCTTCGAGGAGATTTTGCGAACTTTTGCCGTCACTAGATTTGCAGTACCAAAATCAATCATCAAAATTTCAGGCGGGCGCGAGGTACATCTGCAGGACGCAGGCGAAGAACTACTCTTAAGCGGTGCAAATGGAATCATCAGCTCAGGCTATCTAACAATTGGTGGAAATGAGATGACGCGAGACCTCGAAATGATCAAAAAAATTAATCTTGAAGCCTAAGCTGCGATTCGCAAATCAGACTCTGGACGATCTAAAAAGAAAAAATCTGTACCGCGCACTACATTATGGTAAGATAAACGGGCCATACATCACAATTGGCTCAAAAAAACTCGTAAATTTTTGCTCAAATGACTATTTGGGCCTATCTGCAACAAAAATCACAACTAATCAACTTCAATCAAGCTCAAGACTCGTTTCAGGTAATGATACATCATTTAAGAAGTTAGAAGAAACCCTTGCAGAGCACAAATCTCAAGGCGCATCTTTGGTTTTTCCGACTGGATACATGGCAAACATTGGTGCAATTTCCGCCTTGACTGGAAAAAACGATCTAATTCTAAGTGATGAATTGAATCACGCAAGCATCATTGAAGCATGTAGGTTGTCTGACGCAAAAACACTAGTCTACAAACACAACAATGTGGACGATTTGGCAAAAAAGCTTCATAGTCAAAGAAGATCAAAAAAATTCATCATTACTGAAGGAATTTTTAGCATGGATGGGGATTTTGCTGCACTAGATAAGATTGCAGATATTTCTGAAAAACATGATGCCGTATTAATAATAGATGATGCCCATGGGGACTTTACCGTAGGCGATGACGGAAGGGGTTCTGCAAATTATTTTGGAGTCGAAAAGAAAATAGACGTTTACATAAGCAGCCTAAGCAAAGGGCTTGGCTCCTTTGGCGGTTATGTAGCTTCTGACAAACCAATTATTGATTTATGTATAAACAAGGCCAGATCTTTTATTTACACATCCGCACTTCCCTCTTTTCTTGTAGATTTGTCATTGCAAAGAATTGCCCAAAACCGGGAAAAAAGAAGGAAAAAACTTGGGCAAAACGTATTGATGCTTTGTTCTGGACTAAAAAAAATT
>DASWKH010000036.1:0-24827 GCA_036396715.1 Candidatus Nitrosotenuis sp. | reverse complement strand
TTTTTGATAGTTCAACCCTGCCACATTCTTCGCCAAGAACAATACAATCAAATTTTATTTTTTTTAGATAATCTAAAACAGTTTTTTCTGCTACAATGTCAATTTTGCGAGATATGTCTCCACCTCTTCCAACACCATGGTCTTCTGCAGCTGCTTTGGTTCCAGCAAGATCTTTTACATTTTTGTAGACTAGTTTCGATGCTTCTTTGAGAACATCAATTGGTTGCACAACGTGTCTGGAATTTTTCGTAATTTAAGCTAAGGATACTTTGAAAGCATAAATAACAAGAAAAAGAGTTTGCCACTGTGAGTAGTAAGGATCAGTCTGTTGTAAGCAAAGAAGCGCTAATGTCAACAAAACCCGGCAAACAGATACTAAAACAAGGCCTCTTTAAATCAAAAGGATTCAAGCTTTTCAATCAGTACAAAGAAGAAGCAGAAGCAGAATTTCCAAAATTTGCGGATCGTTTCACAGACGATTTACTCCGAGAAATAAAATCAGATGCGTCCGCCTCATCAACACAAAAAGAATTTGCGCAAGAGGTCGGTTCTACTGAAATAATTCTGCAAGATTCACAAATTCCTGACATAAAGTCAAGGCTTGAAAACCGTGACGTCCTAAAGGATCGGGTTCTTAGAATCCTAAACTCTAATTTTGTAAAGATGACTCTGCCAGTATTTAACGCACTTTATGACGCCGCATCGGGATTTTATGGAAACAAGAATGCTCAAATGCGCCAAGACCTAGTTGACGGCCACATAATAGCAATCGATTTGTCTGAGCCGATGGACAGAATCGTAGACAAAGACGAAGACTTGGAATATCTTGACGATTACAAGCTCATGAACCCATATATTTTGAGGCTTGCGCGTGCAAAAATTGCAAAAGGCGGAGAAGAAATCCTACGCGAATTTGAAGAAGGATTCAGGGATGCCCGCCTTGGCCAGTACACCGATACCAAACTCAAGGCGAATCCAACAAAAATTACGGAAGAACAGATGAACCAATGCTACAAAAAATATCGCGCAGTAATGGGAACTGCCGGCAGAAACATGGCTTTGGCAAAAAATCCGCTTGGTGAGATCTTTTATCTTGGCATGGCAAGGGCTGCAGAGTCTGTTGGGTGTGGAAACGAAATTGAGGACTCGATAAAAAACAAGTTTGTCAAAATACCTTCGTGGCCTCTTTATTACTCACTTTTGACAAATAATGTAGAGGCGGGATTTGTTTTTACCATGAAAAAAAGTGAACTCTATCTGAGCGATGCAAGGCTGGCACTGGAGCTTTTGCCAAAAGACTTTTCTCACACGGAATTTTTGGAGTTTTTGTTTTTGACTGTTGAGCACTACAACCAATACTGGTTCAACCAACTAGAGAAGGCAAATCTCTGGGATGAATTTTCATCAAAAATTCCAAAGTGAAAAAGATATGATGTGGTCTGAAAAACACCGACCTAAAAAAATAATAGATATGGTTGGAAACGAAGAGGCTCGTAAATCATTTGTTGACTGGCTCGTAAAATGGAAAAAGGGCGTAAAGCCAGTATTACTAGTTGGTCCTCCGGGGATTGGCAAAACAACACTTGCACAGCTTGCAGCAAAGGAATTTGGATACGACCTAATCGGGCTTAATGCAAGCGATGTTAGAAACAAGGCAAACATTGAAGAGATCTTGACACCGCTTTTGGGAAACGTAACGTTGCTTGGCAAGCCAATGATTTTTGTCGATGAGGTAGATGGGATTCATGGTCGGGCCGATTTTGGCGGAGTAGAGGCACTGATAAAAATTCTCAAAGAGCCAACAGTTCCAATAATTTTGGCAGCAAACTCTGATCAATCAGACAAGATGAAAAACATCAAAAAGACAACAAAGCCAATTTACCTAAAACCGCTTCCGCCAAGACTACTTGGATTGTACCTACAAAAGGTCCTAAAAGAAGAAGGAGCTACGCTTGGGCCTGGCGCTACAATCAAGATAATCATAGACTCACGCGGAGACATCAGATCGCTTCTAAACATGGCGCAGGCACATGTAACTGGCTTTGATCCCCCAACAGAAAAATCGTTTGAAACTCTCAACATCGACGCAGCAGTAAACGCTTTCTTTAAGGCAAAATCAAAAGAAGAAGCGCAGGTTGTGCTGTACTCACTGCGAATCGATCCAAGAGAAAAAATCAACGCATTTTATTCAAGCATTGTGTCTAGCAACCTGCAGAGCAAAGACCTCGCAAAGATGCTTGGCGTCATATCGGAAGCAGACATGTTGTATGGAAAAATAATGAGAACGCAGGAATGGCGATTACTTAGATATCTAGACAACATTTTGCTAAGGCTGTATGAGGAGAATCTGCCAGTACAGTTTTCACAGTACAACCTTTCATGGCCACTTTTGAACAGATTAAGATGGGATGGAAAAACAATCAAAGCACTTGGAGCCTTGCTTGCAAAAAAATTTCATGTCTCGAAAAGTACAATTGCGACATTTTATCTTCCATACATTTTGTTTTGCATGAAAAACAAAAAACTAGAGATGGAATTAAGTCCGGAATATGACGAAATACTCCAAAAGGAAATTGATCTGCTAAGATGAGCTGGCGAAAAATACCAATGAAATTTCCCGGCACTTGCATAGTATGCAGCCAGAAAATCGAAGTAAATGAGATGGGTCTTTGGGCAAAAGGGATTGGAGTCAAACACGAAAAATGCGCATCCAAAGAAGTAAAGGAGCTAAAATGTATAATTTGCGGCGGGCCAGCCGGATGCCAAAAATGTGAATTCTTTGATGACTGTGACAGAGAGTCTGTATCGGAATTATGTATCTGTAAAAAATGCAGCGACTCTAAGGATTCTTTTATCGCTTATCAAAATGCAGTAAAAAAGAACTTTGTGTTGTTAAACCTAAAGACAGACTAACACGACATTTCAATTTGCGCAAACAATTTCTTCTAATCTGATGCATCACAAAATGATCTTGCGTTGAAATTATTTTTGAGATCTAAGCTTGTTTGCCGTAACTGCAAAGTCATTGATTGGCACAATCTTGACTGTGCTAATTGCCGAAATCCCAACACTGATACAAAACTGCTCAATGTCGTGGGCAGTTTTTGCATCCAAGATGATGATCCACTGGTGTTCAAGAACAGACATGTAAAAACCCACGATTTTGGAAATGTTGAATTTTTTTAGGTTAGCTTTTAGCTTGCCCTCAATCCCTAAAAAGATCTTTTTACTATCCTTATTGTTTAGAGGACATGACTCTGGGCTATGTGTCGCAAAAACTCCAAACAACATGTTGTTTTTCTGGCAGATCTGATTTTATTAAACTTGTTTTTTGTTCCAGCATTTACCACGATTTTAAAGCAAGCTCGTGCAATTTGATCAGATATGACGATATGAGACATCAATATAACGTGTATGTGTTGGCAAAGTTTATTCATAAAAAGAATACAGAGGATGACCTATCTACTAATAATGGGAGAATGATATATTTCTCAAAAACACCCACCCAAAACACAGATGAAGATCTTCAAAACCAACAAGAAAGTCAGATTGGACGTGATGGCAATAAATCACAAAAATTAACGAAAAATACAGCTGAGCAAATTTTAATCGTGGATTCAAAGGATACAAGGAGAGACAGGGTCAGTACCATTGACAGTATAATTGAGGAAGAGAGAAAAGAGTTAAACAACATTCAGACATTAATTAAAAAACAATCAAAAAGTCTTGAGCGGGCAAAAAAATTCCTGACAGAAAAACAAATGTTACTTCAACGCGAGCTTGACAAAAAAGCATTCAAGTTTTCCAACAATGAAAAATTCACAATCATGGGCGAGCTATCGTCTAGGATGGCACACGATATACGAAACCCACTAAACGTAATCAAAGTACAGGTGGACCTTTTGAAATTACGCTATTCAAAACAGGAAGATAAGATAATGCTTGATTCCCTAGGCAGAATGGAAAGAGCCGTAAATGGAATCACCGATCAGCTTGAAGACATTTTGAACTTTCTCAAAGACTCACCCATGCAATTTGAAGGCAGTAACATCATGAAAATTTTAAATGATTCGCTTCTAAATATACACAAGCCAGATAATGTACTAGTCGAGCTTCCAAACTGTGATGTTACTGTCGTATGTGACAGCTACAAAATGCAAAGGGTGCTAACAAATATGATTCAAAATTCTATTCATGCAATGGAAGATGGTGGTACAATCATAATCCAGATTTTTGAGCAAAACGATGAAGTAAAAATTGAAATCAAAGACACAGGTTTGGGAATACCTGATGAGGTTTTACCAAGGATCTTTGAGCCATTATTTACAACAAAAAGAACGGGAACGGGATTGGGATTATCAATATGCAGGAAGATTGTTGAGGACCACAACGGCTCCATTTCAGTAAAAAACAATCCAACCACATTTACAATAACAATTCCAAAACTTCAACAAGACTGAACTGCCAAAAACTAACAAAAATCTGCTCAAACTAAAGATAAACCCTTAAAGTCCGCCCACAAAAGAATTGAACTAGTTGGACTGAACACACCAAGATCAAGCCAAAAAAAGAAGAAAAAATGGATGAAATGACGTATCTGGTCCCCACATACAACCCCACACGTGTTCTCAGTCCTGAATTTCGGAGAACATCAAACTATGAGCTAGGTATCGTTGACTTGACCAAAGAAAAAATAGAAACACTTGAGCGATTAAAGCGTGATCCGGAAGCAAATAAAGTAAAAATCAATCAAGCAGAAGAGGATCTAAAGACACTTGGCTATCTGTATGAGAATTATAATGTTGGAATGAATGTCTTTAGGACGGCAAAGGGCGGCAGAGACAAATTAAGAACAGAATGATCTTTTAACAAAATCTAACTAACAAATTTTTTGTGCTGCGCAAAAACCAAACCCAAAACGCGATCTAGTTTTTTACCCTAAAGCTCCATCATGGATCTAAAATTAATATAGTCTGCTATGCGGTCATTTGTTGCGGGGTCATATGCATTCTGAAAAGATTGAAAAATTTTTAGAAAAACAAAACAAAGCACTTACTGCGGGTGGACAAGACAGAATTCTAGCACAGCACGAAAAGGGAAAACTCACTGCAAGAGAACGAATCAACCTTCTTTTGGATGAGGGAAGCTTTACTGAGATTGACGCCTTGGTAACTCATCATTATTATGAATATGACATGCAAAAAAAGAAGTTCTTTACAGACGGCGTGATTACTGGTTATGGCACAATTAACGGAAGACAGGTGTTTGTCTTCGCATATGATTTTACAGTTCTGGGTGGAACGCTAAGCCAGATGGGGGCTAAAAAAATTACAAAACTCATGGATCATGCAACACGCACAGGATGCCCAATAATTGGAATAATTGACTCTGGCGGAGCAAGAATTCAGGAAGGCATTCTAAGCCTTGATGGGTTTGCAGACATTTTCTATCACAACGAGCTTGCCTCTGGGGTCGTTCCACAAATCACTGCAAGTATAGGCCCATCTGCAGGAGGGGCAGTATATTCACCTGCAATGACGGACTTTGTTATAATGGTTGAAAAAGCCGGAACCATGTACGTGACAGGTCCTGAGGTGGTAAAGACAGTTCTTGGTGAAGAGGTATCGTTTGAAGATCTGGGCGGAGCAATAACACACGGAACAAAAAGCGGGGTTGCGCACTTTGTTGCAAAAAATGAGTATGACTGTTTTGATAAGATCAAAACTTTGCTTTCATACCTTCCTGCAAACAATACAGAAGACTCCCCACTGGTTGTAAGCGATGATGATCCAAACAGAATGGATCACAATCTAATAAACAAAATTCCAGAAAACTCGCTGCAACCGTACGACATGAAAGAAATAGTTCTCTCGATTGTGGACAATCACCAATTCTTTGAAGTCCATGAATTGTTTGCGCAAAATGTTATGGTGGGATTTGCAAGAATGCATGGAAAAACTGTAGGGATTGTTGCAAACCAGCCACTTTATCTTGCAGGTGCACTTGATATTGACTCGTCAAACAAGGCTTCACGATTCATCAGATTTTGCGACTCCTTTAACATCCCAATAATTTCTTTGGTGGACACACCAGGATACATGCCGGGCACAAACCAAGAACACAACGGCATAATCAGACACGGAAGCAAGCTTTTGTATGCATATTGTGAAGCAACGGTTCCCAAAATAACACTCGTAATAGGCAAGGCATACGGTGGCGCATATATCGCAATGGGAAGCAAATACCTGCGAACCGACATCAACTACGCATGGCCAACTGCACAAATAGCAGTCCTTGGCTCTGAGTCGGCAGTTAAAATTATGAACAAAAAGGATCTTGACGCAGCAAAAAATCCAAAGGAGCTCAAAAAACAACTAACTGATGAATTTAACGAGAAATTTGCAAACCCATACGTGGCTGCATCAAATGGATCAGTCGATGCAGTAATTGACCCGGCACAAACACGGCCGATGCTGATTAAGGCGCTTGAGATGCTTGCAAACAAGCGGGACAAGCAGCTTCCAAGAAAACACGGAAACATCAACTTGTGAGTATTATGATTGAAAAAATTCTGATTTCAAATAGGGGCGAGATTGCCCTTAGAGTCATACGCACATGCAAAGCTTTGGGAATCAAAACTGTTGCAGTTTATTCTGACGAAGACTACAATTCCTTGCATGTAAAACAAGCAAATGAAGCGTATCATATTGGCAAGGCAGCGCCAAAAGAAAGTTATCTAAATCAAGAAAAAATCATGGAAGTCATTCTTGCGTCTGGCGCAGATGCAGTCCATCCAGGCTATGGCTTCCTTTCTGAAAACTCTGACTTTGCAAAACTGTGTGAAGACAATAAGATCAATTTCATCGGTCCGTCTTCTGCATCGATGGATCTTTGCGGCGATAAGATGAGGTGCAAAGCTGCCATGTTAAAAGCCAAAGTTCCTACAGTGCCGGGAAGTCCAGATCTTGTAAAAGACGTTGAAGAGGCTTTAAGCATTGCAAACAAAATCGGATATCCAGTTTTACTAAAGTCAGTTTATGGTGGTGGAGGACGAGGGATCAGGCTAGTAAACAATGACAAGGAACTGCGTGAAGCGTATGAGACTGTAACAGGTGAGTCAATAGCCGCCTTTGGGAAATCTGCAATCCTTGTTGAAAAATTCCTTGAGAAAATTCGTCACATTGAGTATCAGTTAGCGCGAGACAAGCATGGCAATACCATTCACATATTTGAAAGGGAATGCTCGATTCAAAGGCGTAACCAAAAGCTTATCGAGCAAACTCCCTCGCCAGCAGTTGATCAAAAAACAAGGGATAGAATTGGAGAACTAGTCATTAGCGCAGCTAACGCAGTAGGATATACCAATCTTGGAACCGCAGAATTTCTTAGGGCAGATAATGGGGAGTTTTATTTTATTGAAATTAATGCTAGATTACAAGTAGAGCATCCAATTACAGAACTTGTTTCTGGATTAGATTTGGTAAAATTACAAATTGATATTGCAAATGGGGAGCCAATTCCATTTAAGCAAAAAGATCTAAAGATGAATGGCTATGCAATTGAATGCAGAATAAATGCAGAAGATACGTTTTTGGACTTTGCACCATCTACTGGTCCTGTACCGGACGTTACAATTCCATCCGGGCCGGGAGTTCGATGTGACACTTACCTGTATCCAGGATGTACAGTTTCACCATTCTATGATTCGCTCATGGCAAAACTAGTCACATGGGGACAAAATTTTGAAGAGTCAAGACTCCGAATGCTCAACGCATTAAACGATTTTTATATTCAAGGTGTTGAGACCTCGATCCCTCTTTACAAAACAATTCTAAAGACGGAAGAATACAAAAAAGGTGAACTTTCAACGGACTTTTTGAAAAGATATGGCATCATTGAGAAATTGACAGAAGATGTCAAATCTGAAAAATCTGAAAAGAAAGAACCCGCACTTGCCGCAGCTATAATGCATTCAGAATATTTTAAGAGCCGAGTAATTAGCTCAGCTAATAGCAATCATTCATGGAAAAGCAAACTAGGGTGAGATTGTGGAATACAAAATAGAGGATGTAGAAGGAACATTTAACGCCCAAATACTCAAAAATCTGGGAAACAATGAATATGTAATTAAGATAGGCACTCAAGAACACCAGTTAAAAATTCTACACATGGATTCTAGGGGAATTGAGTTCATTTTAGATCAAAAATACCACAAAGCCAAGTATCTTGAAAGTGCTACGGCTCAAATGAACCTAGTAGTAGATGGCATTCCTATGAAACTAAACCCGAATTCTAAATTCGATGAAATTGTGTACAAAAATACGGGTGGGGGTGGCAGTGTAGATGCGCAAATTAGTCTGCGCAGCCAGATTCCAGGCAAGGTAGTCTCAGTTAACGTAACCGAAGGAGACAGCGTCAAAAAAGGTGATGTCGTTTGTGTCTTGGAATCAATGAAGATGCAAGTATCGATAAAATCACACAAAGATGGAGTTATCAAAAAACTCAAGATAAAATCCGGGGCATCAGTTGCAAAAAATGATGTCTTGGCGGAAATAGAATAAAAAAGAGAAAAATTACTTTTCTTTCTTTAGAAAATCAATTATCTCTTGGTAGTTTGGCTCAACTAGTGGATTGTCGGAAACCCATCTGTAGACTACTTTACCGTCTTCGTCCACAACAAAGACAGAACGTTTTGCAGCATCGTATCCTTTGACGTGCAACAGATCCGGCATGAGGATGTCATAGTCACGTATTGTTTTGCTTTTGTAGTCTCCAAGTATTGGAAATTTAAGATTGAACTTTTCTGCAAACGCCTTGTTTGCAAATGGTCCGTCGTTACTAATTCCAATTACCTGAGCCCCAAGGTTTGATATCTCACTCCATCTATCACGAAACGTGCACATTTCATTTGTGCACACAGGAGAACTTGCGGCAACAAAAAATGACAAAACTACCTTTTTGCCTTTAAAGTCGCCAAGTTTTCTCATTTTCAGTTCAGTGTCCACAAGCTCAAATTCTGGAGCCTTGTCGCCAACATTTACTGCCATAAATGAAAAACTTGGGTTCGATGTATATCAATCAAATGCAAAAAATTTCTGATCGCAATTTTTTGTGCAATTTTTTGCATACCTTTTTATATAAACAATAGGGTGTCAAGCTGATTTGGTTGGGGAATATGCAGCTAACTATAGTCATGTTCTTCTAATGTTCGGCTTTGCTATAGTTGCAGTGGGGCCTGCACTATTGATTTCACGTATGATCTCACCACGGCGCCATAGCAATCCAGTCAAATTCCTTCCAATGGAGTCGGGTCAGGTTCCAAAGGGTGAGGGAAGAACCCACTTTATGATGCAGTATTATGCGTATGTGCTAATGTTTGTCATTTTTGATGTTATGGCAATATTCCTATATGCTTGGGGAAGCTCGATTCTGAGCCTGCCTAAGACTGCGACTTTGCCAATAATTGCGTTTTTGGGAATAATGTTTGCGGCAATGGCCTTTGCACTCTATCAATCAAAGAGGCGAGACATTTGGTAAGACTAATTATACATTCAGACGAAAGGACAGGTAGGGATTAGATTGCTAAAGGATCTCTTAACTCCGTATAACGCAAACGTCTTTGTAGGCAAGCTAGGAGACGTCCTTGTAAAAGCAATCGGTGCACCACTTGGCTACGCCATTAACTGGAGTAGACTGTGGTCTTTGTGGCCAGTACACATAGAAACGGCATGTTGTAGTGTCGAGTTTGGCGCTGCATCTGGTCCAAGATACGATGTGGAAAGATTCGGAATCATCGAAGCCTTCGGATCTTTGCGACAATGCGATCTGGTAGTAGTGCAAGGAACCATCACAAGAAAGATGGCTCCGCGACTCAGACTCGTATATGACCAAATGCCGGAACCAAAATTCGTAATCGCGATGGGAGCATGCGCCATCACTGGAGGGCTGTACTTTGATTCGTACAATGTCCTGCCGGGAATAGATGGCGTCCTTCCAGTAGATGTGTACGTCCCAGGATGCCCCCCTAGACCTGAAACCCTCATACAAGGATGCATGTTACTGCAGGAAAAAATCAAGAGGATGAAGGCTAGGTAGAGAATCTTAATGAGCACAACTCCAGAACAAACAAAACCAGTAGCTAAGGCAGAGACAAAAGAACTACCAAAGTTTGAAAAATCAATCACAGACAAGCTTGAAGCTAAATTCGCATCAAAAGTAGCAATCGAGTTTGTCAAGCCGACAAGAATCCGAGTAAAGGTAGCAAAAGAGGACATACTTGATGTCGCAAAATTCATCCGCGACGAATTACACTTTGACCATGCAGAATCTGTGACCGGCGTCGATTATCCTGACAAAAAGGAAATCGAGGTGGTGTATCACCTTGGCTCCTATACTGATCCGGAACTAGCAAAACAAATCTTGGCACTTGCGACAGGTGTTCCACGGGAAGACGATCCAAATCCTGGAAATGATTCCACAAAACTTGCCAGTCTTAGAGATATATTCTACAGCGTAGAGTTCCATGAAAGGGAGTGTTTTGAAATGCTTGGCGTTTACTTTGAGGGTCATCCGGATAACAGAAGACTTCTTTTGCCAGAGGACTGGTCAGACCTACCACCACTTCGCAAGGACTTTAAGTTAAAGGGAAGATAAGATGACTACACAACTACCGCCAGGCCTGCAAATAGAAAAAGTGGATGAAAAGATAATGACGCTCAACGTAGGACCGCAACACCCAGGATCAGGCCACATGAGGCTGATAGTCAAAGTAGATGGCGACTATATTGTCTCCTGCGACCCAGACCCAGGATATGTACATCGTGGCGAAGAAAAGATGGCCGAACATAGAAACTATATCACAAACATCCCACACCTTGAACGACCAGTAATTCATGATTCATGTAACATTCTGTATCCGTACTGCCTTGGCGTAGAAGAACTGCTAGGACTCGAAGTTCCAGAGCGCGCCAAATACATTCGAGTAATTGCAGCAGAGCTTAACAGGTGCGTATACACGCAGTACTGGCTTGCAATATATGGAATCTTTTTGGGCCACTCGACTATGTTCATGTGGCCTGCAGGAGACAGGGAGCTCCTCATCGACGCATTAGAAAAGATGACGGGGGCACGTGTTACACATGCATATTTTGTCCCAGGTGGAATTCGAAACGACGTTCCAGCTAACTTTGAGGAAATGTGTCTGAGGCGTGTCAATTATTTTGAAAAACGAATCAAAGAATATGCAGACATTTTTTACGACAACCCGATTTTAATTTCAAGAACCGAAGGAAGCGGTGTTCTTTCAAGAAATGACGCAATCAGACTTGGAACGACTGGGTCTACTTTGCGTGCAAGCGGTGTGGACTTTGATGTTAGAACAAAAGAGCCATACGATGTATATGATGAGCTTGACATTAAGACAAACGTCCTAAAGGCCGGAGACTCGTACGCACGCTCCAAGATTCCATGGCTTGACATGCTTGAGAGCTGCAACATCATACGACAGGCGCTGCAAAAGATGCCAAAATCTGGCTCTGTCAGAGTAAAGCTAAAGCCAAACCCAAAGGGTGGAAACGACGAAGTCTACAAGCGAGTCGAATCTGGACGCGGCGCACTTGGATGCTACATTGTATCTCGCAGCAAACCGGAGCCATACCGTCTTAAGATGAGCGTAGGCTCGTTTAGAAATTTGATCTGCCTGCCGTATCTGCTAAAAGGAGAAAAACTAGGAAACATGCCGGCAGTTTACTGGAGCCTAAACTACTGGCCAGTGGAGGCTGACAGGTAAATGTCCGCACTTGCACCAAAATTCCGATTTAGTTATTTTATCAAGTCTATTCTTGATAATCTATTTTGGATAATAATACTGCTCACACTAACTGGCATACCACTAGTGATGATCCTTTTGTTCTATTTGGAGCTGCCAGTAATTGGTGGTAAGCTGCTGGATCCATACCTTGCATTTACAACTTTGGCTGATCCGTCAAGGCAGATTCCATTACTAAAGTCGTTACTCCAAACAGAATTTTTTAGAATTGCAGTATTTCCAGGATTTGGATTTGCCGCACTAATAGCAGCTGGAACAATTTTTGTTGAAAGAAAGATGCTTGCCAAACTCCAGCTGCGAGTAGGGCCATTCTACTGTGGTAAAGTCGAAGGAATATTGCAGCTGATGAGCGATGGAATCAAACTATTGTCTAAAGAAATCATAATTCCTGCCAAAGCAGATAAGCCAATCTTTTGGGCAGCACCTGTACTCTTTGTGGCAACTGCTGCCGCATTTATAGCACTTATCCCGGCAGCAGGTGGGGGGTGGGTAGTAGCTGATGTCGATGTAGGACTAATTGCAGTCTTTGCAGTAATTGGTTTCTTTCCGGTAATTACCGTGTTATCATCGTGGTCTGCAAACTCTAAATTCCCATTCATTGGCGGAATCCGCGCACTACACCAAATGGTCTCATTTGAGATCCCACTCATCTTATCAGGTCTTGGAGTAGTGATTTTGACTGGTACGCTAAACCTTACGGAAATTGTTGAAAGTCAGGACCCGTACTGGTGGATTATATTTTTGCCAATTGGCGCAATTGTGTTTTTTATTGCAATGCTCGCAGAACTAGAAAGAATTCCATTTGATCTACCAGAAGCAGAGAGTGAAATCGTGGCAGGCTGGCTAACCGAATTCTCAGGCATGATGTACGGGCTAGTGCAGCTGGGCTCATACCTCAAACTCTACGCCTTTGCCGCGTTGTTTGTAGTGTTGTTCTTAGGCGGGTGGAGCGGTCCGCAGATCTGGCCACCATTCCCAGAAGAAATAATCACAGAAGGAATCCAAATGGGCCCAATAAACGCCCAATTCCCAGGCCTTCCATTATTGGATCAGCAAATGCTAAACGATGTATTGTGGTTTGTAGTCAAAGTAGTCGGAGTCATCTTCTTTATCTTGCTACCAAGGGGTGTCTTTCCAAGAGTCAGAATTGATCTTCTCTTACACATTGGATGGTACAAATTGATTGGCCTTGCATTCGTTAACATCTTTATAGCACTCGGATTGCTGTATGCAGGGGTACTAGGTCCGGAGGGAATTTTGTAATGGGAACAGCTACAGGAATAATCAAGGCGCTAAACTCCGGAATAAAACACCTTGCAGTCAAACGATTCACACTCAGATATCCAGAGCAGAAGCTCAAACTGATCGGAGACGGATACCAGTACGACCCAACCAGTGGTGTGGGTATTGCAGGGTACAAGGGAAGGCACATGCTATTCCACGACAAGTGCACGGGATGCCAGCTCTGCGCAATCGCATGTGAAGGCGTTGCAGAGGCAATCGCGATGGTCAAAGTGCAGGAAGACTGGAAACAAAACAAAAAAGCAATCATGCCGCAAATCGACTACGGCAAGTGTGTCTTTTGCGGGCTGTGCGTTGACGCATGCCCATTCTATGCACTATACATGACAAACGACTACGAGTTATCGTCATTTACTAAGGAAGGACTCATCTACACTCCAGCACAACTCCAAGTAAAGCCGGAGGTTCAGCAGGACGCCGAGATTGTCTTTGATAAGAGGGGTGCCACCCATGGCTGATGCAGTTTTTTTGGCACTTGCCGTTATGACAATTGGCTCTGCAATTGCAGCACTTGAGGTCCGCTCTCTAATTTACGGCTCAATTGCCCTTATGGGGACACTCGGAGGAATAGCAGGATTCTTTTTGCTTTTGGATTCGCCTTTTGTCGCAATGTTTCAGATTGCAGTCTATATCGGCTCTATTGCCGTTTTGATTCTGTTTACCGTGATGCTTGTGCGAAGACAGCTAATCTTTATCAAAATTGAGGACCCAAGAAGGCGGTACGCCGGAATCGGTCTGATGCTAATAATGATGGTTGCCTTAGGAGCAGTAATTTTGAGCTCTGGAATTAAATCCATTACTACTGATGAGCCACCTGTTGACTTTAGGGCAATAGGTGAGGACTTTCTCATATACTACTGGCCAGCCCTTATCCTGATGGGACTTATTTTGGCATCAGCTGTAATTGGCGCACTAACTCTAGCTAGAAGGGAGGATGTAACAAATGAGCAACACAATACTTGACTTTGTAATTGTATCAATTGCACTTTTGGCAATTGGAATCTATGGTGTATCAGTTAAACGAAATGCAATCCGTATGCTTTTTGCAATTGAAATCATAGTAAATGCAGCTAACCTGAACTTGGTTGCCTTTGCAAGATTTTTGCCAAACAGCCAGGGACAGACCTTTGCACTATTTTCAATTGCTATTGCAGCTGCCGAAGTGGGAGTTGGACTTGCACTGATCATAGTGGCATACCGAATGTACAAGAACGTTGACATTGCAGAATTTAGGAGTCTGAAGGGCTAGTGGAGTTCGCATTACTTCAGGCAGTCTTCCTGCCATTGTTACTGGCACCAGTGGCCTACATAATTGGAAGAAAAATGGGCCCGACACCGGCAACCTGGTTCACATTTGGATTGCTGCTGTACTGCACAGTTCTGATTATTTACGCCGCACTGCAGGGAACCTATGAGGAGCATTACCAGTG
The DNA here is from genome assembly GCA_036396715.1 of Candidatus Nitrosotenuis sp. Lineage (GTDB taxonomy): Archaea > Thermoproteota > Nitrososphaeria > Nitrososphaerales > Nitrosopumilaceae > Nitrosotenuis. The sequence goes on along the minus strand of DASWKH010000036.1, from coordinate 10,268 downwards.
GACTAGTCTTTTTGGCGAATTTGGATTTATGCTTGATGGGCTGGCAGTTCCGTTTGCAATCATAATCTACGTTCTAAGTACAATTTTGGTCCTGTATTCACAGCCATACATGATTCACAAGTTCAAAGAGTTCTACGAAGAACACGCGCATGGACACACCACAGACAGCACTGGAACACAAACAACTGCACTTGTGGAATCAGCAGGACTTACCAATTATGTCAACAACCAGTCCGGCCTATACTTTGCACTGTATCTGGTGTTTGCAATGGGAATGCTTGGAACGGTCCTTGCAACAAATCTTATCGAGTTTTACATTTTCTTTGAAGTCATGCTGATTCCAGCTTTCTTTTTGGTTGCATTCTGGGGTGACGGGCCACGAAGAAGAATTTCTCTGATGTTTCTTTTCTGGACACACGTTGGCGCAGTAGTTCTTTTGTTGGGATTTTTGGCAATCGGTCTTTCGGTTGGAAGCTTTGATTTTGCCGCAATCCAGGAATCAAAGATCCCGCCAGACATTGTGACTATTGCGGCAGTTGCAATAATTTTGGGCCTTGGCGTCAAGCTTGCTGCGTTTATGTTCCATATTTGGTTGCCCTATGTCCACGGTGCAGCCCCCACCCCAATTAGTGCTCTTTTGTCTCCCGCAATGATCGGAATCGGGGCTTATGGAATTTTCAGACTAGTAGTCGAGTTTTTGCCAAATACCTACTCTGAGCTTGCAATTTGGTTGCACATCTGGGGTATTGCCACAATGATTTACGGTGGCGCGATGGCACTAATGCAAGACGACATAAAGCGGTTGTTGGCGTACTCTAGTGTCAGCCAGATGGGATACATTCTCTTTGGAATTGGCTCGTACTCTACACTTGGACTTGCTGGCGCAGAGTTCATGTATGTGACCCATGGTCTTGGAAAGGCTTTGCTCTTCATGACTGCAGGAATTTTGATCGTACAGTGCGGTACTAGAAGCCTGACAAAGCTTGGAGGGCTTGCAGGCAAGATGCCAATTACTGCAGTCTGTGCAGTTATTGGAGTACTAACTATTGCTGGTGTTCCGCCAACAAGCGGATTTATGGGAGAATGGACACTGTTTGCAGGCGCGCTGGACACAGCAATAAAGGAAAACGCGGCAGACGGTGCAATTCTGAGATATGTAGTATTTGGACTAGGCCTTGTCGCAACAGTACTTACAATGTCGTACCTGCTCTGGATGCTAAAGCGGGTCTTCTTTGGCAAGCTTCCTGAACATCTCTCGCATGTAAAAGAAGCTAGCTGGTACATGACTGCCCCAATGATGGTCGTAGCAGGATTTACCATTGTCGTGGGAATATACCCGGACATTTTCTTTGACAAAATTATTCCATACATGAGGGGAGTGCTTGGTGCATAATGGTGGAATCTAGCATGTTGAATTTTGGATTTGAGGCAAGCGGAATCAACGCATGGCTTGTCTGGATTTTGCCGTTTGTTGCAGCACTAATCATTCCAGCTGTCGGCAAGTTCTCCAAGAGGGGCACTGGATGGGTGGCAGTGGGACTAGCGGCAGTAAGTGCCATTTCTGCATCAATGCTGTTGCCTGGCGCACTGGAGGCACAAGAAATACACGAGCAGGTAAACTGGATTTCCTCAATCGGAATCAAGGCAGGTGTACTAGCAGACCCACTTGCAGTCATCATGGCAAACGTAGTTGGCTGGATTTCATTTTTGATCATGGTGTACAGTACTGGCTACATGAAAGGAGACCGCGACATTGTCAGATTTTGGTTCTGGATGATGTTCTTTGTTGGCTCAATGCAGCTCATAGTTCTCTCAGACAACTTGCTTATGATGTTCTTTGGTTGGGAAGGAGTAGGACTTGCGTCATATGCACTCATTGGATTTTGGTACCGAGACAAAAAGAAAGACTATGTCGGAGTACATGGCAAAACAGTACTTGGAATAGCGGACTATTATTCTCCTACGCACTCTGGAATGAAGGCGTTCATCATGACCAAAGTCGGAGACATCATGATGCTTGCTGGAATGTTTCTGATTTTCGCATTTGCTGGGACGTTTGGATTTCGCGAACTGCTCCAAGATACTGCCTGGGCTTCATCAATGCAAGCCCAAGGGCTGCTTGTTCCAGCAGCAGTCTTGCTGTTTGGCGGAGCAATAGGCAAGTCCGCACAATTCCCACTAAATGAGTGGCTGCTTGAGGCAATGACTGGCCCAACTGCAGTTTCTGCCCTGATTCACGCAGCAACGATGGTCAAGGCTGGCGTGTTCTTGGTTGCAAGGCTTGGGCCGCTGTTCTTTGCACTTGGTGCAGCTGGGTTTGCAGTGGATCAGTTCTTTGAGATAATTGCTTGGGTTGGAGGAATTACTGCACTATTATTGGCAACCCAGGGAATGGTAAATCCAGAAATAAAAAAGGTACTTGCATACTCGACTGGCTCTCAAATAGGTTACATGATGATGGCACTTGGTGTCGCAGGACTCTCGCACCAGTTCGTTGACGGTTACACTGCTGGATTTTTCCACCTGATGTCTCATGCAATGTTCAAAGCATCACTCTTCATGGCGGCAGGATCGCTGCTGCATGTTGTGGGATCTAGGTTCATGACAGACATGGGCGGTCTGCGAAAACATATGCGCAAGACATACGCATTCATGTGGGCAGCAGGCCTGGGACTGATGGGTGCTCCATTTATCACGACAGGATTTTGGAGCAAGGACGCAATATTTGCCGCAGTCTTTGAGTCTGGCAACACATGGGCCATGCCGCTCTTTATCATTGCAGTGGTGACTGCAGTAATTACTGCCTTCTATACTACACGAATGATTGGAATGGTCTTCTTTGGAGACAAAAGCAAGCACATCGAACACGCAGAAAAAGAAGGACGCCACATCCACGAAGCACCAATGTCGATGTGGGTGCCATACGGAATTTTGGCAGCCATGACAATTGGAATCGGAGTAATAGGCCTCTCAGCAGAAAATGGAATTCACGAACTATTCACAGAATATCTTGCTACCACATTCCACATCGAATCTGCACATGAAGTAATGGAAAGCACTGGCCTTCCGTCGTTCTTGGAGGGAATCAACCCAGTAGCGCTGGCAGCCTCGCTTGCGGCATTTGGAATAGGAATAAGCCTTGGGTACGTGTTCTATATTGGGCGATTTGTAGACCCAGTAAAATTCGTAAATTCTAATATCTTCTTTTACTCAATTCACAAAGTTATCTTAAACAGGTGGTACCTCAACGCAATCATATACTGGTGCTTTGTTGTAGCGCCACTATGGATTGCAAGGGGTGTGTGGAGATACTTTGAGCGAACCGCAATCGACTATGGGATGAATGTAGGTATCGAGCGGGCAGTCGGCTGGGGAGCCAAAGTAGTGCAAGCAACTCAGACAGGTGTTGCCCAGTCATACCTGTACGTATTTGGAGCAGGAATTCTGTTTGTTGTCCTGTTTTTGTTCATTTAGGTGATATGGTATGATAGAGATTACTTCGACTCCAATAATTCTGATTGCAATACTTGGAACAGTTGGAATGATACTTCCAATAATTAGCATTGCGCGAAAAGAGAAAAGCTCCAACTCGCTTTATGCGGCAATTGCATTTGGCGCACTGCTAGTATCGATTGGCTATGTCATATATGAGACTGTAACAAACCACATTCCGCAGGGAGCTCTGTTTTCAGAAGACGTACTTGCTGATGATTCGTTTAGCAGCCTCTTTGCAATCGCAATGCTGATTGTGGCAATAATCACCACTGTCGGCTCGTTTAACTTTATGCGGCAACACTCGCACCATGCAGTCTATTATTCGCTTATTTTGCTTTCAACAATCGGTATGGTTCTGGTGGCATACTCGACAGACCTTGTCATGCTCTTTGTTGCATGGGAGCTGATGAGCATTCCGACATATGTGCTGGCCGGCTTTATAAAAAAGAATCCAAGCTCAAACGAGGCAGCACTCAAGTACTTTTTGTTTGGGGCAGTATCGTCTGCAATCATAATCTATGGAATCTCACTTGTGTATGGCCTGACTGGAACTACAAACATTGGTGGCGTAATTACCGGGCTCTCCGTCCTCGATCCTTCCATGATGCCCCTGGCGCTTCTTGCAGTAGGAATGTTCATTGCAGGATTTGGATTCAAGATGGGTCTGGTTCCATTCCACATGTGGCTTCCAGATACATACGAGGGCGCACCGCCAACAATTACTGCACTACTTGCTGCTGGAACCAAAAAGGCTGGATTTGCAGCTGCGCTGCGAGTCATAGTCATGGGAACAATTGCGCTAAATGTTGACTGGACTTTGGCACTGGGAGTAATTGCGATAATGACTATGACTGTTGGAAACATTGCGGCAATCATGCAAAAAAACATCTCAAGGATGCTTGCATATTCCAGCATTGGACATGCAGGCTACATCCTAATTGGCCTTGCAGTTGCGCCATTTACGGTGCTTGGAATACAGGGATCATTGTTCCATGTGCTAAACCACGCAGTAATGAAGGGCGCCGCATTCATTGCCATTGCAGGCATTGTGGCAACACTTGGGATTACAAACATCGACAAGCTAAAGGGGCTTGGCAGAAAGATGCCAATCACAACGCTTGGCCTTGTGATATCGTTATTGGCACTTGCTGGAATTCCTCCAACGGCTGGATTTTGGAGTAAGCTTATCCTATTTGGCGCTGCACTTGATCCGAGTGTTCCGGCCTGGGCAGCATGGCTTGCAATAGCAGGCGTTCTCAACTCGGCGCTCTCTTTAGCTTACTATGGTTGGCTGATTAGAAAGATGTACTTTGAGGGAGAGACAGAAAAACGAATCGCCGAGCCAAAGGCAATAATTGGTGTAATGGTATTTTCAATAATATTTCTGGTGGCAATCGGTGTCTATCCAGATCCGATAATTGAATTTACAAGGAATGCTGTGCCAATACTTGGCGCAACGCTTACAGCTTCAGGGTAGTAAGCCTTAGCAGATATTCTAAATGTGATTTTGCATCGTTGTCTGGCAGAATTCTCAGACTAGATGTTGCCTTTGCTGCGTAATCTTTGAGAAGCTCTTCCATATGGTTAAAGACGTCACGAGGATCCAAGCTGTGCTTGACTAGCAAATTGAAGAGCTTGTCCTCGTTTTTCCAGTCAATTAGATCATCGCGGATTTGATACGCAATTCCAATGTTTCTGCCGTATTCTGATAGTGCAATTATTTGGTCCTCTGAGCCGTTCCCAAGGATTGCTCCGAGTCTTGCCGCAGTCTCAAATGCCGTGGCAGTCTTGTACTCTATTACTTTGAGATAATCATCAAATGTCAAATCCTGGCTTGTCTCAAGGCGCGTCTCAATTACCTCGCCTTCGCTCATAAGCATCGCAGTGTTTGCCAGATCTCGCGTGATTCTAGGGTTGTTGAGCCTTGATGAGATGTTTAGTATCAGGCCCAAAACAAAATCTCCCGTCAGAATGCTTGCGTTGTATCCGTACTTGATGTGGAATGGGTCCTTGTGCCTTCGCGATGTTTCATTGTCTATTATGTCATCATGTATGACGGACTCTGTGTGCAAAAACTCGACTGCACATCCTGCGGTGTATGCGTTCTCGTCTACTCTTCCGACACATTCTGCTGCCAAAAGCAAGATGAGTGGCCTGATTCGCTTTCCACCCTCAATTGCGTACATAAGCGGCTGCATGAACTCGGATTTTGAATAAAGTGTAAGCTCGGACTCTAGGGCATCATCTATTTTTGTGATATATTCCTTGTATGTTTCAAGTAGTGGGTTGATTTTTAGATTTTTTCGATCCAAAAAACTTCTAAAAATCCTTTTTTTTATTGGTATTAATAGTTTGTAGGTGTAATTGCGTGGTTATTAATTGGTGAGTGTAAAGTGCTCCCGCCGGGATTTGGACCCGGGATCTCCGCCTTGAAAGGGCGACATGCTTGACCGGACTACACCACAGGAGCCCGTTTGCAACGCCGTCTTGAGACCTTAAAATCTTTTTGAACGTGAAAGATTTTTTTATTGGCACAAACGTGGTAATGTCATGAATTCTCTTGTGAAAAAAATTGACGAGCTCATCGAGCAGAAAAGCTTGCTAAAACATCCATTTTACCAAATGTGGCGCGATGGCAAACTATCAATGGACTCACTTGCTGGTTACTCTAAAGAATACTTTCAGATGGTAAAGGCAGTACCCTCATTTGTTGATGCGATTGCCAAGTTTGCCCCAGAGACAATGATTGGGGAAATACGCTCAAACGGAGCAGAAGAATCAGAGCACATCCAGCCGTGGACTGACTTTGCAGTATCGCTAGGTGTCCAAAGAGATGAAATTGACAATTATACAGGACTGGAAAAGACAAACCAGGCAGTATCTGAACTATCGGAACTAATGACGTCATTTGAGGGGGGCGCAGCAGCGATGTATGCGTTTGAAAAAGAGATTCCAAAAATAAGCCACACAAAACTAGATGGTCTTGAGAAATTCTACAACATCACATCAGATGACGCAACACAATACTTTAGGCTGCACATGGAAGCGGACATTCGACACGCAGCAACATGGCAAAACATCCTAGAAAACATTCCAGAAGAAAAATATTCAGCTCTGATCGAAGTTGCAGAAAAATCCCTGTCGGCGCAAAACCATCTTTTGGATAGCTGTTACGAAAGCTACTGCCAGACTCTATAACTTTTATACTTAGGGGAAATCTCTTTTTTCGGGGCCCATAACTCAGCTTGGTAGAGTAACCGGCTCATAACCGGTGAGCCAAGGGATCGAAGCCCTTTGGGCCCATAAAATTTTTCATTCCTAAATTAAAACGAGTCCTTTTCAAAAGTCCTAAGAGGGTTAATTGGAAGATGAGATCTTGCACTTAATTATAAATTCTTTTACAACCTCCATTAACCTTTATAATATCGCTTAACGATATCATAAACTGATATTATGGATATATCTAGAGAATTTTTACTTGGGTTCATCAAAATTCATCTTCTTTATCATGCAAACAAAGAAGGTTTTTGTGGAATAGATATGATGGATGAGCTAAAGAGACATGGTTATCGCATAGGGCCTAGTACACTATATCCAACGCTTCACAAACTACAAGAGAGCGGTTATCTCCGGAGTGAAAAAAGAAACGAGAGTGGCAAAATGAGGATATACTACAGAGCCACATCAAAGGGCAAGCTTGCTCTGAGTCGAATCAAACCAAAGATAGACGAGCTCGTATCGGAAATTACAGAAAATAACAAGTGACAAACGTGGATCTAACGGACATCATTTTCTTTGTTGTAGGCTTCATATCGGAAGTCGTAGGAACGATGGCAGGGTTTGGCTCATCCACAATCTTTTTGCCACTGGCATCATATTTTGTGGATTTTAAAACAGCGTTGGTTCTAGTAGCCATATTCCATCTATTTGGAAATATCAGCAGGATTACTTTTTTCAGACATGGTCTTGACAAAAGAGTTTTGCTAGTATTTGGGCTACCGAGCTTTGCCCTCAGCCTGATTGGCGCAACTCTGGTTGGGGATCTGTCGCAGACAATCCTCAAACTAATTTTGGGCGTATTTTTGATCTCGCTTTCTCTTACGTTTCTTCTCAGGCCCAAACTTGCTTTTCCATCAAATACCAAATCCCTTGTTCTGGGAGGTGGGATATCGGGTTTCATCGTTGGCTTAGTGGGGACTGGAGGTGCCTTAAGAGCGACATTTCTCACTGGGCTGAGCATTAGCAAGGAAAGATACATTGCAACCGCTGCTGTAATCGCACTTTGCACTGATGCCACAAGAATTCCATCGTATGTGGCGCAGGGTTTTCTGACTGAGCAATATTATTACTACATCCCGATTCTTTTTGCCATCGCAATATCTGGCTCATTTGTAGGCCGTAAGCTCGTTAGCAGAATAAATCAAGAAAAATTCAAGAAACTAGTACTAATAGCTGTAATTCTTGCTAGCATCAAGTTCATTATCGATGGCATAGTTGGTCTGGCATAAAAATAACAACTCTCAATATGACAAAAAATTTGATGTGTATTGTTGGCCCACCGATGGGCAGCAGAAAAGCTAAATATTTCAGCTAACGTCATAAAACGAGAGGAGACCTTGCATGACCAAATATGTTGATGGATATGTGCTGCCAATACCAAAAAAACAACTACAAGCCTACCGCCGCATGGCTCAGAAGGCCGGAAAAGTATGGCGAAAGTATGGGGCCCTTGAGTATTTTGAGTGCGTAGGTGACGACCTCAATTCAAAGTGGGCCGGTATCAAATTCCCAAAAACAGTCAGAGCAAAGCCCAGTGAGAAAGTAGTGTTCTCATTTATTGTATTCAAGTCAAAGACGCATCGAAATCAAGTCAATGCTAAGGTAATGAATGACTTGATGAAGGAATTCAAGGACAAGCCGATGCCATTTGACGTAAAGCGCATGGTCTACGGTGGATTCAAAGTTCTAGTCGACGTGTGAATCCGTGTACCGTTTCTCGAATCTTAAATTCCTTTTTTCACTGACAATCAAATTTTGATATGCCGGAATTTAATTTAGAAAAAAAGAAGTTTTTTGATGTTGCCTAGGTGCTCATTTCGCCCTTGTACTTGCCGGGGCAAGACTTGCCGTCTTTATCATCATAGGTCTTGTCTTCGGAATGGGTTTGGGGGTTGTTGCCATCTGAAGAACCTTGTGCAAATGCGGTAGTAATGGGGGATACTGCAACTGCAAGCACAGCTACTATGGCAACAAATGTAATCATGTAGATTCTAGTCATCATGCGTTCTCAAGTCAGTATGGCTCAGATCACTATTAAATAATGTGTAACAATGTTACCAATCCTTAATTTAATATTCATGTTTTACCAATTTTACATGCAATGAAGCGAAACCATCTTCTGGCAATGAATTTGGCAGTTTCTTCACTATTGGTATTCTTGTTTGTCCCAGTCAATGCGGCACAGCTAATGGACAAGACAGAATCCCACATTCATGATCATCTGGCGTTAGTCGATTACAAAACCCCAAGGGCCCAATTCATGGACAAAGTTCCAGTAACGATGGTTACGTGTGAAGAAGGCTTTGAGCTAATCATGAAAAAATCCAATGGAATGCCTGCATGCGTCAAGCCATTAACGGTGGCAATTCTAATTGAGCGCGGCTGGGGCATACATGTCCTGCCAGACTATGAAAATGGGGACAACAACTCTGATATGCTCAAAACAGAAAAAGGAGAGTTTGCCATCAAGACGGAAACTGTAACATATTTTGAGAATTATACGGGATATCTTGCAATGCCGGATATTGATGAAGAAAACCTTCCCGGAGTGATACTAATCCACGAAGTATGGGGCCTCAACGACAACATGAAGGAGATGGCAGAGGAGCTGGCCTCTCATGGATATGTGGCCCTTGCAGTAAATCTCTACGGAGCGGATGCGGCTACCACAATTGATGAGGGAAGGCAGCTGATGTCTTCGTATGATCCAGAAAAAGGAGTTGATAGCATGAGTGGAGCAGTGGATTATCTGCAAGCAAACTATGGTGTGCAAAAAGTTGGCTCAATTGGGTGGTGCTTTGGTGGCGGACAGTCCCTTGAACTTGCACTAAACAATTCTGATATGGATGCCACTGTAATCTATTATGGCAGACTAACTACTGACCCAGAAAGACTCTCATCAATTAGCTGGCCAGTGCTTGGAATATTTGCAGGCCTTGATACTGGAATTACACCAGAATCGGTAAACGAGTTTGAAAAAGCACTAGACGAGCTTGGAATCCAAAACGAGATCCACATATATCCAAACGTAAACCATGCATTTGCAAATCCATCAGGGGATAGATATGCACCAGAGGAAACCAAGGACGCATGGGCAAAAACGCTTGCCTTCTTTGAGGCGACTCTAAAGAATACATCAGGCTAGTAATCAATTTTTGTAATTCTCACATTGCTTCCATATTTTTCAATATGGTGCCCCAGAAAATTTTTCAGCTGTTCTGCAATCCTATATCCTAGTGCCCCTTCCATCATTCCAGATTTTTCTATTATCGATGCCATCTCGGAGCTTATCTGGAGATCAAAAAAAGTCCAGCCTGCCCTTGTAAATGGCTCTCCAATTTTGTATCCATTTTTTACCTTGCAGATGTTCTCAAGTTCTACCATTGCTTTTCTAATTAAGGGAATTTCTTCGTCATAGTTTCGAGTGCTCAGCTGAAATAACGGATTCATATCTAATGTGCGTCTTTCCACCTCATTAAAATCTAGTTTAATAC
>DASWKH010000035.1:0-2188 GCA_036396715.1 Candidatus Nitrosotenuis sp. | reverse complement strand
AAATCAGGCGCTGCTTGCACTTGCTGCAACCATTTACTTGGCAACAGTAGGAAGAAAAGGGCTTGTTGATGTGGCAAAAAATTCCTACTATAAGGCACATTTGCTTTCTGAAAAACTGAAAAAAACTGGCTTTAAGGCTTTGAATGAAAAATATTTTTACAACGAGTTTTGTGTAAAAACTCCAAGATCAGCAAGTGAAATTTTCTCACATCTTCTTGAACAAAAGATTATTGGTGGATTAGTAGTTGATGATGAGAGAATGATCATATGTTGCACAGAAAAAAATTCTACAGTAGATATTGATTCTTATCTGGAGGCATTAAAATGAAACTCATCTTTGAATATGATCAACAACCAACAGAACATGTAGAGCAGATACAAGTACAACTTGATTTGCCAAAGGAACTGATACGAGACAATATTCCCATTCCAAACGTAAATGAGATAGATGTTGTACGACATTATACCAAATTATCAAAGAAAAATTTTGGAATAGACAACAACCTATATCCTTTGGGCTCCTGTACAATGAAATACAATCCAAAGGTAAGTGAAGAGATAGCAAGACTCAAAGGATTTGCATCAATTCATCCACGCTCTCCTGCCGAATATTCTCAAGGATCCTTAGAGGTAATCTGGGAATTACAGGAGGCATTAAAGGAAATTACAGGCATGGACGATGTCTCACTTCAACCTGCCGCAGGATCTCAGTGTGAGCTTTTAGGGATTATGATAGCAAAAAGACATTTTGAAAATAAAAATGAAAAAAGAACCAAGGTTATCATTCCAGATTCGTCTCATGGTACGAATCCTGCAAGCGTTGCTATGTGCAAATTAGAAACAATCACAGTAAATTCAGACTCCAGAGGAAACATGGACTTTAACGAAGTAAAAAAGCAGATTGGTCCTGACGTTGCCCTTGTCATGGTAACAAATCCAAACACGCTTGGTCTTTACGAAGAAAATCTCTTGGAGATAAAGGATATGGCACACGAAAATGGAACATTGATGTACTGTGACGGTGCAAACATGAATGCACTTCTTGGGATAAGCAGACCAAAAGAACAAGGCTTTGACATGATGCATCTTAATTTACACAAAACCTTTGCAACTCCCCACGGTGGGGGTGGTCCTGGAGCTGGTGCACTTGCAGTAAGATCATTTTTGTCAGATTATCTACCAGTACCACGAATAACAAAAGAAAGTGGTGGGTTTAATCTAGATTATAAAAAAGAAAAGTCAGTAGGCAAGGTTCACTCATTTTATGGAAATTTTGGAATTTTGGTTCGTGCACTTTGCTACATAAGGATATATGGAAATCAAATAAGGAGTGTTTCAGAAAATGCCGTACTAAATGCTAACTATCTTTTTGCAAAAATTCGTGACCATTATCATGTTCCATACGACAGAAGATGTGCACACGAATTTGTCGTATCTGCAAAAAACATTCCAAATGGTGGAACAATTGACATTGCGAAAAGAATTTTAGATTACGGTTTTCATCCACCCACGATATACTTTCCTTTAATAGTTGACGAGGCACTTATGATAGAGCCAACCGAAACTGAAAGCAAGGAGACATTAGACAAGTATGCAGAGGTTCTTGTAAAAATAGCATCTGAGCTAAGAGAAAAACCTGAAATTGTAAAAGAGGCCCCACATACTGATCCAGGCAGACTTGATGAGGTCAAGGCGGCAAGACAACTAAACTTGAGATGGTTTCCTCAATAAATAATCAGAACAACGCAAATTCTGCATCTGTCAAGAGGTATTTTAAATTCGAAAAGATGCTATGTGTTGATTTGGTTTTTGACAAAACTACAAACACAATACAATCAATCAAAATTACTGGAGACTTTTTTTTGCATCCTGAAGAGAAAATTGATTTAATCGAATCAGAACTTGTGGGAACAAAACTTGAAAAAAATCAGATAAAGGAGAAGATTGAATCACTCCTATCAGGGTGCGAGTTTTACGGGTTTAGCATAGATTCGCTATCAGATGCAATAATAAAATGCAAGGAGGCAAATTCCCATTAAATTCAACGAAGTCAAGATTTTGGAAACTAACAACAACAGCGGCCCAATGAATATGGCAATTGATGAATATCTTATGACTCATGTGACAGATACGCCAATTTTTAGGATTTATGGATGGTCAAATCCATGTGTCTCAATAGGATATTTTC
>DASWKH010000034.1:0-1773 GCA_036396715.1 Candidatus Nitrosotenuis sp. | reverse complement strand
CTGGAATTACATTCGTGCGGGGATGCTATGAAAAACGGAAGTCTTGTGTGCTCGGACTTGCCTTTTCTCATAAGTTTTTTGGAAAAATCCTCAAATTTTTCCTTTGTTAGCTGCTCTGTAATCTCGTTGCACATTTCTGCCTCTCCAATATAGCCAAGCTGTTTTGTACGATCAAACGCAATCACATCTGGTGCATGTCGAGTAATTACAAACGGCTTGTCGTATCCATCATAATTTGCATACTGGATCTCAAGGCCGCTAGAGACAAAATGATCAATTAGTTTTTTGACTAGAGATTTGTGATCTTGTCTTGATTTTGGCACGCACTTTTCTCGCTTTATTACTATTAATTGTTGGTAATCAACACGTACAAATCCAATGGTTCTTATTGGGACCGGCTTGGTGCCAAAACATGTCATATGAAAGAAAGATGTATCCGTGCACTTGCTCAGACTGTGGCAAGCAATCAGAGGTACCTTTCCAACCAAAACAAGACAGACCTGTCTACTGTAAAGAGTGTTTTCCAAAGCACCAACAACCAAGATTTCAAAGAAGATTTTAAGCTAAACTAAGCTTTTAATTAATTTTAATTTCTTGCCAAAACAACTTCTTTTTTCATTTTTTTTATCGACAAACTCTATTTTTGCAAATTTGCTGTGTGAATTTCGGTATCACGGAAGGGGAAATCCACTAGTTATTATTATCGAATAAGCTACAAGGTGTGTCTGATCTGTATGGTTATGCATGTATTTAATGCTGAAAGAAGCTGTAAGCGATGTAAGGGAATGATGGTCACCGATACTGCCACAGGTGAACGATTCTGTGGAAACTGCGGTTATGTTATTTCTGAGCAGATTGAGGATTCTGGTCCTGAGCGCCATTTTTCAAAGGATGAACGTGATGATAAAAGCAGGTCTGGGATTCCAACTTCGCTTGCAATGCATGACATGGGTCTTGCCACAATAATTGGCGCAATCAACAAAGATGCAACAGGAAAGCCGCTTTCTACAAACATGAAACACAACATGAAGCGATTGAGGACTTGGGATAGCCGAAGCCAGATGCACGAGCAAATAGACAGAAACCTAAGGCACGCCTTCACCCAGCTGGACAAACTAAAGGACAAGCTTGCGTTATCTGATGCCGTAGTTGAGAAAGCAGCCTACATCTACCGAAAGGCTTTGGCAAAGAGCCTTGTCAGGGGCAGGTCAATCGAAGGGGTCCTAGCAGCCGCAGTCTATGCAGCCTGCAGGGATGCTGAGACGCCAAGAACATTAAACGATGTTTCAGACGCAATCAACGTAAAAAGAAAAGACCTCTCAAAAAATTACAGACTGCTTGTGTGCGAGCTTGATCTTAGAATTCCAGTTGTAAATTCCATAAACTGCATGTCAAAAATAGCGAGCAAAGTCGGGCTGAGTGAAAAGGTAAAGCGTGGGGCACTACTGATCTTGCAGGATGCAAACGACAGAAGAATTACCGCAGGAAAGGACCCGATGGGTATGGCAGCATCTGCACTATACATTTCATGTATGAAATACAATGCAGATGTTTCGCAAAAAGAAATCGCCATGGCAGCAGGTGTAACTGAAGTTACAATACGAAACAGGTACAAAGACCTAAGAAAATCGCTAAACCTCTAGTCGATTCATAATGAATCAACCATTGTATGGTGATTACTATTTTTGTGAATATGGTGCAAAAGTTTATGGCTTGACTTCGGTTCTTATGCCGTTCTTGTCATACGTGTAGATTTTGTCTGGCTCTTCGCCT
>DASWKH010000033.1:0-2947 GCA_036396715.1 Candidatus Nitrosotenuis sp. | reverse complement strand
CCTGACAAGTATTTTTCGCCAAACCAGTATGCAAATGAGGCAAACTACCTTGGCCACTACAATGGGACAGGGCCAGAAATCTGGAAGCAAACAGATGGCAAGATAACTCACTTTTTTACAGGTGTTGGAACAGGCGGTACAGTAACTGGCGTTTCTGCGTTCTTGAAAGAAAAAAATCCAAAAATAAAGATAATTGGTGTTCAGCCGCAGCAAAACCACCTGATTCAGGGCCTTCGAAACTTTGAGGAATCTGCAAAACCTGATCTGTTTTTGAAACGTGAATATGTAGTTGATGACTGGATTACAATAAACAATGTAAAGGCATTTTCTGCAGTAAAAGCGGTTTTTGCAAAAGACAGACTGCTTGTTAGCCCATCATCTGGTGCAGTCTATGCTGCAATGAAAGAATACAAAATTGATTCTGGGAATATAGTTGGAATATTTGCAGACGATGGACGCAAATTCAAGAGTTTGTATTCTCAGCAAAAAGTGTTTAGCGAAGCAGAGTTTGATGCAGCACTCAAAAAGGCAGAGCACATGTCAAAAATTGTGTACATGTAATTAGCTATTTTCTGTTAGGTACCTGTCTACATCGATTGCTGCCATGCAGCCAAATCCTGCAGCAGTAACAGCCTGCTTGTATGTGTGGTCATGGACATCACCAGCTGCAAAGACTCCTTTGACACTAGTCTCTGTGTTATTTTTTAATACAACATATCCATTTTTGTCAAGCTCGATTTGGTTTTGGAAAATCTTTGAGCTTGGCACATGGCCGATTGCTACAAAAACGCCACCAACATTTAGCGTAGTTTTTTCACCAGTTTTTGTATCCTTTAATGTGACACTTTGTACTTTTTGGTTTCCTGAGATTGCCTCAATTTCCTTGTTCCAGTGAAATTTTATTTTGGGGTTTGCCATGGCACGCTCTTGCATGATTTTGCTTGCCCTTAGAGTATCTTTTCTGTGAACCACATGGACAGTTGATGCAAATTTTGTAAGAAAGGTGGATTCCTCCATTGCAGAGTCGCCTCCGCCAACTACAATTAGCTCTTGGTTTCTAAAAAAAGCACCATCACATGTTGCACAGTATGATACTCCCTTTCCTGCAAAGGTCTTTTCGCCTTCAAGGCCAAGTTTTCTATAGTCTGCACCCGTGCAGATAATTACTGCTCTTGCCTCGTATTCTTCTGATGCAGTAAGGATCTTGAATGGCCTGTGTCTAAAATCAACGTCTACTGCCTCATCATCAATTATTGTTGCACCCATTTTCTCTGTCTGTTTTCTCATAACTATCATAAGATCAGGACCCATGATTCCCTCTGCAAAGCCTGGATAGTTTTCAACGTCAGTTGTGTTTACTAGCTGACCTCCAGGTAAGATGCCTGATAGGATTAGAGTGTCATGTCTAGCTCTTGAGCAGTAAATTCCCGCTGTATATCCAGCTGGTCCTGCGCCAATAATTATTACATCATATTTTGTCTTTTTTTTGCCTGGTTTTTTTGGTGGGTTTTTTTCAACTTGTATGGTATTTTCTGAAGTTGCTGCCATCATAGAATAAAATCAATTAATTCAATATTAAAGTCCATCTTTGATATGGCTGTGTTGAATCTCAAGTTTTTGTAAGATAGGACAGTTTTGTATCAAAGATTATAGAAAAATTAGCAGGATCGAAAAACCAGTAACCAACAATACTAAATGTAAAGAAAACTAATCTCTAGTAAATCTTGATTAATCTAGGAAAACTCTTTCTACAAATACGCTATGATTGCAGCTCACAAGATAAGGAAAATCTTGAAGAGTTGCAAAATCAAATTCAAGAGAGAATCAATTTTCTCAATGAACAGAATCTGGACAGCTATGGTGATCCCACGCTTTTAGAGTACTACGAACTATACAGTCAGATTCAGCAATGCATTTTTCAAGACCATACAGGCCAATACGTGCTCATAGCAAGCATCATTGCAGGGTTGTCTTTTCTTGTTTACTTTCGGTGGTGGATGATAAAGAAAGGAGAAACTAAAAAGAGATACTAAATTGTTGCCTTTTTACCTATTGCAACCAAAAACATTACACTTTTGTTTTTTGTATGTGGTGAAAAAAACTGGGTTACCTCATCGTCATAAAAGGTAAGACCTGTTGCACCTAGTCCTTGTGCGTAAGAAGCAAGATAGAATCTTCCTCCTATTGTGCTTGCTTCCAGTTGTGATGCCCTGTATCCCCGATTTCCAAATTTATCAAGAACCTCATTCAAATCACTCATAAAGAAAACACATACGCTTCCATCTGCAGGAAGGCTTTGATCCAGTCCCAAGTGGCCTGCAGCGCTTCTTAGATTTCCCGCTTTGAGCAGTTGAAGTGAGTTTTGTTCTCTGTTATAATAATAGGCGCCAGAATCTAGTCCGTCCACTGAATTTACGATCAAATACAAATCAACTAAGGAGCATCCCTCTTTTAGAAAATCTGCAGGTATTCCTCTTGTCGAATAATAAATGATGGCAGATAATTGGCGAAATGAGATTGATTGGCGTGAAAACTCTCTTGTCGAACCACGTTTGATTATCACTGATTCTGTTGGATTTTGCAAAATTTCCTTGTCCACTTGAAAGTCTAATGGGACATCATTTTTTGTCAAGCCCAGTGGAATAGTTTTGATAACTTTTTCTCTCCATTCAATGACCTCTTTTTCTGTGGTTAGTGAGGAAGCCTGATGTATGACTTGAATTTCAGGATCATCAATACTATAGCTTGAAAGCGACTCGGTTGCCAGGTTTAGCTTTTGCACTAAGAATTTTTCGGTAGGAATTTCTTTTGTAAATCCAATTGGTACTAGTGCAAGAGATACCTCCTTTTGGGTGTTGAGGTCAAGAAGCAAATTGACTGCCTCATCTACAAACCCTGCAATTACTTTGGCTGGCAAATTATGTGTCGAGCTTAGAGCCAAAGTATT
>DASWKH010000032.1:0-12917 GCA_036396715.1 Candidatus Nitrosotenuis sp. | reverse complement strand
TTGCACTTGCCGCTTTGCAGAGCAAAGCAACAACAAAAGATCAATTATTGGCTGATCTCGAGACAGCAAGGAAAATTCTATTTGAGACAAGACCAACTGCAATAAATCTTGCGTGGGGTCTGAACAAAATTATGAGTGTGGCAAAAGAAGGTAACGATGTTTCTGAAATTAAAAATTCCATCATAAAAACGGCACAACAAATGGCAGAAGATGACATCAAAATTAACATGCAAATGGGCAAAAACGGCTCTATTCTATTTGATGACAACGATACCATAATGACTCATTGTAATGCAGGCGCACTAGCAACCGTAGCATATGGCACAGCACTTGGCGTAGTCAGGGCAACAAGAGAAGCTGGAAAAAGCATCAAAGTAATTGCAACCGAAACAAGACCAGTACAACAAGGCTCTCGTCTAACAGCGTTTGAGCTAAAACACGATGGGATTGATGTTAGTCTGATTCCAGATACTGCGGTAGGATATACAATGGCAAATAAACTTGTAAACAAAGTAATTGTCGGTGCCGACAGAGTGCTCCGTACAGGACACGTCTTTAACAAAATAGGGACATACCAAGTGGCAATGATGGCAAAACAGCATGGAATCCCATTCTATGTGGCAGCCCCACTTTCTACATTTGATATGACGAGTAATCCAAAGGATGTCGTAATTGAACAACGAAAGGCAAGCGAGGTTACCCAAATCGGTGACAAAAAAACTGCTCCAGACGGTATCAATGTCATAAATCCGGCATTTGATATGACTCCACCTGAGCTCGTCTCAGGCATAATTACCGAGGCTGGAATTGCAAAACCTCCATTTGAAGAATCTATCAAAAAGTTATTTGCAGCTAATAAATAGAAAGTTTTTATTATTTTTGAAAAGAGATTAAAAACATGTCTGCAGTTACCGTTGAACAAGTACGAAACTCCCTTACAAAATGCATGGATCCAGAAGTACCATTAAACATTGTTGAAATGGGACTAATTTATGGAATTGATATTACAGAATCAAATGATGTGCACATCAAAATGACAATGACTACACAAGGATGTCCACTGCATCAAACCCTAGTCCAAGATGTAACAAGGTACACCAAAAAAGTACCAGGCGTCAATAATGTACAAGTAGACATTGTCTGGGATCCTCCATGGACAATTGATAAAATGTCAGATGAGGCAAGAGCAAAACTAAAAGGCTTTACTTCCAAGGGAACTCCAGCACCCATAGATTATGATACTGCAATGCCACAAGGAATCGGCTCATTAGTACAGCAAGAAGATGGTTCCATGGTTTTAGCAAATGAACACAACCAAGGATTCATGGTAAATGAGGCCATAGTTGACTTTTGGAAGTCATGCGACGGAAAAAGAAAGATAACCGAATTAGTAGATATTTTTGCCCAAAAAACAGGACTGCAGCGCTCCCAAATAGAAAAAGAAGTGATTCAGCTTATTGGGCAGCTAAGAGACGGCGGCCTAATCGTAATACCAACTCAGGAAGCGCCAAACGTTGAATTTAGAAAATAGATATCATAAAAAATTTTAGTACGTATGACGAAATGTTCTCAATTGATTAAAAACTGCAAAAGATGTGGGGCTTCTTTTGAGTGTGAGGAGACCATATTGTGTTGGTGTTTTGAGGAATCAAAACTGAATGAAAAAGACATTAGGTTTGATGATTGTGTGTGTAAAAAATGTCTATTGTTACAATACCGAGAGAAATTAATGGGCGTATAATTTCAAACCCTTAAAGAACATTACATCTCATTTATTTCTGATATTGTGGCATGAACAGAATCCATTTTGACTACTGTACGTTTTCCCCCAAATCCTAGCGCAACATACCAGTCGCCTGCCTCATCATCATATTTTATTTCAAGTGTCTTGATATCTGAAGGTGTTACGCCATATTTTTTCACAATTCCAGAAACTGCCAAAGATACTGCCTGTTTTTCAGTTTCCAGTCTTTTTTTCATTAATCCTATTCCGGGCATAGCTGATGTACGATGATTCTTCTAATATAGTTAAGGTGATGACAATTTAGCTGCCCCTTTAATTTCACTTGTACATGCAGATTCTCAACTATCAGATTTGCGATTTTGCAGGTGCGTTTAGGCTGTGTTTCCAAGTCAATTTGAAAAACTACAAATTTTGATTCAGCCAGGCGGCAAATAGGTTGTCCGTAAAATCGTATTTACCCCTCTCAATTTTTTTGATAATCGATTTTTTTTCAAGTGTGTTAAGACAGGCACTAACGCTGTTTTCATCGATAAATTCCCTCCTCGAGATTTCAACTGGTGCGATTCCAGGATTCCTGACAAGCCCTTTTAGGACCTTTATCTCAGAGGGTGAAAGACCTGCGATGAATTCCTTAAAGGATTGTTCACCTTCCTTTTTTAGGACGTCCTCAATGACTTTGTCCAGCTTTTGTTCATCGAGTTTTGCAAGCCCAAGATACTGTATTTCCTTTCCAATCAATTGCAGATTGTAGGGAATCCCGCTAGTGATATTGTACAGTTTTATTTTTACGTCGTCATTTGAGAACTTTAGTCTTGGCAGGTAGTGTTGTAAAAACGCCTCAAACTCACGCTCATCAAATGGCTGGATCTGACGCAAAAGCAGTTGTTTGTAAAATGGCGCTCTTTCTTTTGTTATCAGGTTTTCCAGCGTATCCCGAAATGAGCCTGATACCACCAGTTTGGTGTACCTAAAGTCTTCAAACAGAGTTCTCAAAAGTCGAACTACCTCGTTGCCTATTTTCTGATTTTTTGTGCCATACGTCAGATCTACTAGTGATGGGAATTCATCTATAATCAGCACGCTTTTGGTATTGGTCATCTTTGCCACATCCTCCAATAACGAAAATGACTTTTTGATTGCACCGTCCACATCGTCAGATTCTTTTCTGATATACGAAATGGAGATCTCCAGATCCTTGGCCACACTCGAGGTCAGTTTTAGGTTTTGGAGAAATGTTGCAAGTGCTTTTGCACCCGTAACAAGCAGCTGTTCGAATTTGAATTTTTTTGGCAGTTTCTTGGAAAACTCTGCAATTACGGTGCGACTCAGCATTTTTGTAAGTTCATCCACCGTAGGCGGAACTATGCTCCAGGCTGAAATGTAGATTACCACAACGCCTTTTTTTTCTAGAACGCGCTTTGTTTCTTTTAGGATGCTAGTCTTGCCAATTCTTCTTACTCCCGATAGTGAAAAACCGATCCTGTTTTTGGATGCAAGCTCCCCAACTAGTTCCTTTATTATTTCCTTCCTACCTATGAAATCCTTGCCAGAGACGGAATAAAGTGAAAAGGACATCAATTCCTTATAGATTTTATAAGTTATAAACTTTATAAGTTTTAGTACAACTTGGCAGTTGATCTTTGATACTGCGATCAAAAATTACAAAATCAGCTGCAAACCAAATCGTAACACTACAAAAAGAGGGCTCGGAGGGCTTCGATCCCTCGACCTGGCGGTCCGAAGCCGCCCGCACTATCCAGACTGTGCTACGAGTCCAAAAGGGGTAAGACTAAAACGAGGCTAAATATCTGTCTAGTTGAAGATTTCAAGTAGGTGTTTCTCTACTAACGCAACTAGGATAATGTCACGAATTGCATATTCAACGCCAGCTAGTATTTCCTAACTGGGTTTTCTATGCCGATAAAACAGATCTCATCTAAAAGATTAAAATCATCTATTGACATCAATAACTTGTGAAATTACAAACAATTCTGTGGAAAGAAGATGACGTATATGTAATAAAAGAAGCAATAACTGGTGTAACAACACAGGGCAGCACAGTTGAAGAAGCACTCACAAATCTCAAAGAAGCTGTAAGTCTGTATGTTGACGAAGTTCCTGAGGCAAGGGAGATTATAACAAAAGCAACTACAGTTGGTGCACTAAGTGTTGAAATTCCCTAAACTTTCTGGAAAAGATGTCGTTAAAGTTCTTGTAAAAGAATTTGCTTTTGAAACAACAAGACAGACTGGAAGTCATGTTGTATTAAGAAAATTTGTTGCAGGCAAAAAGATTGTTACAATAGTTCCGCTTCATAGGGAATTAAAGACGGGTACGCTATTAGGCGTTCTTGGCTTGGCAAAGATTGAAAAAGATGATTTTTTAAAGCATCTATAATCCATTCTTAAAATCCTGATTTTGCATTAATGTTTTAACAAGGATTTTATGCATGCTTTGAGCTAATTAATTCCATTCAAATTTCATCAATGTAAACCGGACAAGTAACTGAAAGATTGACCATGGATGCACCAATTATTCCTAAGCGAATTAAAACCACCAGCACTATCCAGATTGTGCTACGAGTCCAGAGAGGTAAGACTTTAACGAGGCTAAATATCTGTCTAGTTACTTGAAGGTTTCAAAAAAGTTAGATGTTTTTCCGTTTTTTCTACCCCTCGTACAACTAGAACAATATCGAGGATTGCATATTCGTCAGCTAGGTGTATCTGTATGCCAACAGAATAGATTTCATCTAAAAGATTAAAGTCATTTATGACCTTAATGACTTTTCAATTTTTCGAGGCCGTCCAATGTTCTTTTGATTATCGGTGAGACGTCCTGTCGCAGGCCGAACTCTGCCTTCAACGCCGAGGCAAACTCCTGCTTGCTTATCGTTGCGATCGCAGACTCAATTTGCTTCTTTACTTTGTCGATGCTGCCGCGCGACGCGAATTCTTTTACCGCTTTCCAGTCTGCCCGCTCACTCAGCATAACCACATCTCTGAGGTCCGTATCCCTGCCTGCGTGCGTCTTCATGGCCATGAGTAGCTCCTTCTTTGGCACAAGGGCATGTGCCGAATCTGTCAGACCTACCACCCGTAGTTTAGTCGAATTCTGCATGATACTCTCAAAGCTCCACGTCCCGTCAGTCTGCCTACAGCTCACTTCGTTCGGGAGCACCTCTACAGATACCTTCCTTGTGCCGACCGGCTTGACGTACTTTTTCATCTTTACTCCGTAAATGGACTGCTTTCTTACTCTCGAGAGCGCCTTGTATCCTTCATCCGCCAGAATCTTGCTAATCTCCTTCATCTGCTTTGAGTCTGTCACGATGTCGCAGTCAACGGAAAACCTGTGTGACGTTAGCGCGTTGATGGCATAACCGCCGATCACGACGAAATCACTGCTCTTCGCGCCGAGCACCTTTAGGATCCTGATTACTTCGGCTTCCCTTGCAGTGAGATCTTCTTTTTGCGACATTGTATTATCTACTGTATCTCACTTTGAGGCCAAGATTGTATTCCTCGTCAAGCATCTCTAAGGCAGGCTCGAAAGTGTATATGTTCTTCTTGCAAAATTCCACCGTATCCTTGAGCGGCTCCACCTTCAGCCCCCCCTCGGTCTCTGACTTCACCTTGACTTCCGGATACAGGATGTAATAGACTCCAAACAGCGTCTCTCTCGGAGTTTTTCCGCCGAGCGTGACCTTTCTCCCCTTCTCCGTGAGGAACCTCTTCCATCTTGCCACGTCCGACTTCAGGACTTTCATGTGGATCGGATATGAGCCGAAGAACCTACCAGCATTATACCCGCCCTTCGTCCAGACAAAGACCCCATCCACATCGGTCAGGGCATACGGCAGATCAGACTTCTTGAGCAGCTCGTATCCGGAGCTCACGTCGTTCTTCGACCTCACGTACTCGTCGACCGGCCTGACCCTGTACCTCCCGTAGCCGCGGTGCTCGAGAAGACCCTTCCCTGTCATGTCGTGCAGGACTTTTCTGGGATTGGGACTAGCAAAGGTCCTAGCAAAGTCCTCACTAGTGAACTCATCCCTCCAGTTGCTCAGTATAGTCCACAGCTCGTAGTACGACATAATGTTACTATGACAGTAACATCTTATAAAGATGGCGGCGTGCTAGTCTGTATTGGTAGATTTAGGAAACGATCGAAGATGCTTTGAATTTAAGAAAAACTCCGTAATCTAAGTTGTAATTGAAAGGCTAATGATGGATGCACATAATTATTTCTAAATTAAAGAAGCCGTTTGCACTATCCAGACTGTGATATAAGTCAAAAAGAGGTAAGACTAAAACGAGGCTAAATATCTGTCTAGTTACTTGAAGGTTTCAAAAAAAGTTTCAGGAGTGGAATATGCAATTAGAGATATCGTACTTGCTGCACGTCAGGTAGAAAAACAAGGAAAAAAGATAACCTACCTTAACATAGGTGACCCAGTCCAGTACGGCTTCCAACCACCAGACAATGTCAAAGAAGCAATGATAAATGCAATCAGAAACGGCCAGAACTATTACGCATCATCAGAAGGACTGCCTGAGCTGCGAGAGGCAATAGCAAAAAAAGAAAGCGCAAAAGGACTCTCAGTTGGCTCAGACGACATACTTGTCACAAACGGTGTCTCAGAAGCACTAGACATGGTAATGTCATCAATTGTAGAAGAAGGAGACGAGGTCTTGCTTCCTGGCCCCTACTATCCGCCATACGCATCATATGTGAGGCTGCACGGCGGCATTCCAGTAGAGTTTGCAGTTGATTTGAAAAACTCTACACCTGACATTGATGATATCAAATCAAAAATAACACCAAAGACAGTTGCAATCTGCCTAATTAGTCCAAACAATCCAACAGGTGTGGTATTTTCCGAGCAATCACTAAAAAAGCTAGTAGACATTGCAAACGAGCATGATCTGTACATAATTTGTGACGAGATATACGACCAAATTGTATTTGATGAAAAATTCACAGGTATTGGCAAGGTGGCAGGAGATTCGCCAGTAATCCTGTTAAACGGATTTTCCAAGGTTCACTTGATGTCCGGCTGGAGAATAGGGTATATCGCGTTTAACAACTCGCAAAAATTAGCTCCATTACGTCAAAACTTGCCAAAGCTTGGGCGCGTAAGAATATCAACAAACCTGCCAGTCCAATATGCTGCACTGGAATCGCTTCGAGGTCCACAAGGATACGTATCTGAGTTTGTATCGGAGCTAAAAAAAAGGCGGGACTTTGTGGTAAAAAGGCTTAATTCTGTCTCGGGACTTTCCTGCTCAAATCCAAGGGGTGCATTTTACGCATTTCCAAAAATCGAAAACAACAGGTACAAATCAGATGAAGAATTTGTAATGGAACTACTCAAAAAAACAGGAGTTCTAACAGTGCATGGCTCTGGGTTTGGAACAAAATATGGTAGTGGGCATTTTAGAATTGTGTTTTTGCCTGATTTGAATACGCTAAGCTTTGCCCTAAACGAAATTGAAAAATTTGTCAGTAATGCCAGCTAGTAATTTTGGTTGGCACAATCTCTATTATACAATCTGTGTCATCAAGTAACTGTTTTGCTGTTTTCTCATCAAGTGACTTGAAATAACGAAGTAAAATTTTACCTGCAATCTTTTTGACTTGGTTTTTTTCTAGTATCATTTTCGCCCTGCCAGAGCCCATAATGCCATGAATTGGCGACCAAATTCCGGCATCTACACAAAAACAAATGTTTTTGTTTTTTTGAATATTTTTTGCCTTGGCAGTCCTTGTATTTGTCCCAACATAGAATTTTTTTCCAACATAATTATACCAGACAGGAACTAGGTGCGGATTGCCCTTAGCGTCAAGTGTGGCAAGATGCAGAATCTTTTGCTCTTTTAGGAACTTTTCTTTTTTAAACAACTTTCTTCCTAAACCCTAAAAACAACAGGAATCCTCCAAATACAAACATTCCAACTGAAATCTTTTCATTCGTAATCTCGGAATTTAAAAGAAAATCCAAGACAAAGTCCGGGCTCCAAATTAGGACATTTCGCACCATGACAATTGCTCCTATCACAATAAACAATATTCCCATTGCAGAATACCAGTTTCTTCCTTTTTTTGGACGGGATGATTCCATAAACTAATCTATTCTGATATTTGGGCTTTTTAACTTGTTTTTATCTTCTTAAAGTCGATTCCAGATTTCGTCGCTTTCATTATTCCACAACTTTTTTGCAGTTCTCTCTGAAATCTTTATCAAGCAGCTAAAATCATCTTCAATTTTTTCTGTTATTTCACTTAATTTTTCAATGAGAATTCTTTTACTTGCTACAGTGAGTAATAATCTGTCTCCTTTTTTGATTCCAAGCATCTTTCTTATATCTACAGGTATTGAAATCTGCCCACTTGCCAAAACACTTACGATCTTAAGCATGACAATTTCTTTCATACCCAAGTAAGAGATTTCTCACTTATAATATTAACAAGAATTTGTCACAGAATCTTTATTCCCGGATTTTTGAGCTTGTTTTTTATCATCGCGTTCAACAGAAGCGGCGTTGCAATCTCTGCCATATATGCAAGTGCACCTGAGCCCAAAAAGATTGGTCTTAGGCCTTTAATTTCGGAGATCAATGCGTTAACCACATCAATGGACTCTTTGTCATCACCACAGACAAAAATGTCATAGTCTAGTGTCAGGTTTGGATCGACAAGCTTTTTTTCTGATATGACATGAAATGCAGAAACCAGTTTAGCTTTGTTTTTCATGTATTTTTGGACTAGCTGGTGCGAGAAAGGCTTGCCCTCCTTTATTGGTATGAACTCAAATCCAGTTTCTGTTTTTACCATTGGAACAATTGGCGATATCACAGTGCAGCCATCCTTTACTTTTCCAAGCAGTTCAGAGCACACAGAATCAATATTCTCATACGGAATTGATAAAATCAAAACATCGCTTTCTTTTGCCACAGAAACATTATCAGTACCAGATATGGTTCCACTAATGTTTCCATAGATCTGTTTTGCAAAATCAAGATATTCTGATGCGGCAGTAGCAGCTCGCTGGGCATCCCTTGAGCCAACAAGAATTTCATGTTTTGGGCACCAGCGTAGTGCAAAACCTTTGCCCATGCCACCAGTTCCGCCAATTATTCCTATCTTCAACGCTAAACGGCAGGCAATGTTATTATTATCTTTTATTTGAAATTCAAAAAGTCCAATGGGATTACTCATATTTTTGCGCCACGGTCAGGCTCAAAACAATACAGCAAGAGTTTTGGCAGGAAGGGCCCCGGGCGTATCGCTTACAAAAACTGGAATCGAGCAGGCAAACGATATTGGAAAATTTCTAAAATCCTTTGATGTTTCGCACATCTATGCAAGCCCAATTGAGCGTGCAAAAACTACTGCCGAAATCGTTGGAAGCCATTTAGACCTTCCAACCACAATAGATGAACGATTGTTCGAGCTGGAAATGGGCAAGTTTTCAGGAATGGAATATGATGAATTATTTGCAAAACACGGAAACGTTTTTTTGAAATTTTACCAAGGCGATCCCACAATTGCAGAAAACGGTGTGGAAACATTTCCCCAAGTGAAAAAACGAGTCTTGGATCTTGTGGATTTTGCTTGCAAACAACACACTGGCAAAAACGTCTTGTTTGTGACCCACATGGATCCAATCAAAGCAATGATCTCAAACATACTAAACCTAAGCCCGCACTCACTTTTTGAGCTAATAATCGCAAATGCATCGCTGACAATAGTAAGAGAAGAACAGGGAAAACTTTCACTTTCTGCAATCAATGCAATGAATTCACAAAGATATATCCAAGGACCATTTTAGCAATTTACAAAATATCACAAAATTCAGTAGCTGTAATCAAACCGATCAATTTACCAGTATTTACCGACCTGACAAAGCTCAAAACCCTTAAATAGAATCCGAAGGCCACGAGCAGTAATTGGTTATGGCCAGGGCAATTATCCTAATGTCAGTTTTAGCTGTTCTAGTTGTTTTACCTACTTTGCAGCTTGCACTTGGGGCTGAATTAGACGGAGGCGAGTACATACAACGCAAAGTAGAGATCTGGAACCTGTTCTTTAAGATGATGACTATAGCGTTCACAGTAGGTGCAGTAGTCTCTGGTACGATAATCTGGCTTGTGTGGAGATTCCGAGAATCTCATCCAAAGGCCAAGCCTACAAAATACGAAGAAAAGGGTGAATGGTAAATGAGCGGACACTCTAACTGGCCTGAATGGATTTACATTGGCGTAGTAGTTGCGCTTTTGGTCTATGTTGGAGCAGAGGCATGGAATGTCGAAAGACTAGTTGAACACGCCCCAGCCGAAGCCGAAGTCATCAAAGTAACAGGCCAACAATGGTTTTGGACCTTTGAGCGTGCCGACGGAACAAAAGAAGTAGGAGAACTACACGTAAAGAAAGGACAGCCGTACAAATTTGAAATAGCTGCCAAAGACGTCAACCATTCATTTAACATTCATGATTATGTGGTACTGCAAGATGCCGTAGTTGGAAGAATCAACACGGTTTGGTTTGTGCCAGACAAGGCAGGAGAGTACACAATCCAGTGCAGAGAGTACTGCGGTTTGCTTCACTATAACATGAGGGCTACTTTGTATGTGGAGGAATGAAATGAAAAGCATTGATAACTTAATAAAAGAAGTAGAGGTGGACAACTAAATGGTACTAGAGCTACAAAAGCCGCGTCCAATCTGGCAGATAATGTTTTCAACTCATCACACCGATATCGGATTGCTATACACAATTTCGTCAATTACATTCTTCTTTTTGGGTGGTGCACTGGCACTGGGAATTAGAGCAGAACTATTCCTTCCCGGCTCCCAAATAATTGCCGATTCAATGACGTTTAACAGAATGTTTACAGTCCATGGAACAACGCTTATCTTTTTGTTCCTTTTGCCATTTGCATCTGGGGTTGGCAACTATTTTGTCCCAATAATGGTTCGCTACAAAGACATGGCATATCCAAAACTAAACGCAATCGCGTTTTGGATGATTCCACCAGCAGGTGCACTAATCTGGCTTGGCTTTGCTGACTTTACGTGGTATGCAACCCCGCCATATTCTTCAATTCGTGCACCGGGTCCTGCAGCAGACATGTGGATTTTTGGCCTAAAAATCTTGGGCGTATCATCAGTACTTGGCGCAATTAACTTTATAGTTACCATTATGAAATGCAAACATCCTGATTTGCCTCTAAGCAAGGTGCCGCTTCTTGCTTGGTCGTTTTTGACATCTTCGCTAATTGTAATTGTTGCCATACCTACATTTGCAGCAGCGCTTGTAATGTTACTAACAGACAGACTGGGAGTAAGCGGATTTTTTGATCCATCAAAAGGAGGAGACCCAATTGCGTACCAGCATCTGTTTTGGTTTACATTCCATCCCGAGGTGTATGTTCTTGTAATTCCGGCAATTGGCATGATGTACGAAATCATTCCAAGGTTCTCAAGAAAGCCGATCTTTAGCCAGTCCTCTGGAATCTTTGCATTTGTAATGCTGAGCATTGTCTCATTTTCATCTTGGGCGCACCACATGTACGCAACAGGAATGTCGTTTACAGAAAAAACAGTATTTATGATTGGAACGCTTGCAGCAGTACCGGCATCTGCAATGCACGTCTTTAACTTTTTGGCCACTATGTGGGGCGGGCGAATCAAGTTTGCAACACCAATGATGTGGTCAGTTGGCGGTATAGCATTATTCTTCTCAGCAGGAGCAGGCGGAGTTGCAAACAGCGCAATGCCGTTTGACTTTATCACACATGATTCGTACTGGGTGGTAGGACACTTCCATCTATTTGTGATGGGAACAATTGCATTTGGCTCAATTGGATTCCTATACTACATGTTCCCATACATCACAGGAAGAATGTACAATGAGGCAATGGGCAAGGTTCACTTTATCATGGCGTTTATTGGGACGGTGATGGTCTTCTTTACACAACACGTACTTGGACTCTATGGAATGCCAAGAAGGGTTTTCGACTATATGCCATTACCGGAATATATTGTAATGAACCAGATTGCATCAGTTGGTGCAATGATAATTGGCGTAAGCATGGGACTATGGATTTTCAATATGATCTACAGCTCTGCAAAAGGCAAAGAGGCCAACATGGAGGACCCGTGGGGGCTTGGCGGCAAGTATTACTTCCCATATCAGGCCAAGACACCGCACCACTAGGAGATAAAAAATGGAACAACACCTAGAACCAGTCTACAGGACCTCGCCTGAAAGGACAGCAAAGATGCTTGCAATCATGGTCGGCATTTGCATTGCAGGAGGCGTACTCTTTTTTGCATTTTGGGATTATTGGATATCACTGCCGCCTGGAAACCAGATGATGGATCAGGAAAAGCAACAAGGCCCAGCAGCTGCAACAGGAAAAGAGATCCGACAGACAATGAAATTTGTCGAATCCGCCGACTTTAGAACACTTGCATTTAACGCACTTCCAGGAGAGGCAGGAAACAATCCCGACATTCAGGCAAACGTGGGCGATAAAATAATTTTTGATGTCACAAATGACGGCAAGTCATTTCACTCATTTGGAGTGACACCCTCAACTGAAGGATTTGAGTCAATTCTTGCTGGCACTGCAATAGGAAGTCCAAACAGCCCACTAAAGCCAGGTGAAGGCGGGCAGGCTACATTTGTCCCGACAAGTGAGGGTACTTTTTACTACATTTGTACTGTCCCAGGACACAGAGAACTCGGTATGGAAGGAAAAATCATAGTTGGCCCAAAACAGGCACCCGCTGAAGCAGCGGCACCAACTGGTGTGAGCCATGATTTTAATTTGGATTTCATAGAATCAGCGGACTTTAAGACATATGCGTTTAATGCATTGCCAGGTGAGGCGGGAAACAACCCAGAATTCAAGGTAAAGTCTGGCGACTCTGTTACATTCAAAGTTGCAAACAAGGGCAAATCTTTCCACTCATTTGGAATTGTATCTGATGTGGATGATCCAAACAGTGTGGTCTTTAGCTCTGCAATCAAGTCTGCAAACAATCCAATGAAGCCGGGTGAAAGCGGTGAGGTGACATTTACTGCGGGAGCACCAGGAACATATTATTACATTTGTACAGTGCCAGGTCACTCTGCACTGGGAATGAAAGGTAGTTTCATAGTA
>DASWKH010000031.1:0-4750 GCA_036396715.1 Candidatus Nitrosotenuis sp. | reverse complement strand
TGAGAAAACGATAATGCCTTTCCTTTCGATAGGTTTGGGCCAATTTCTTCGCGGTAAACTCTGGCCTGAATCATATCAGGAATCAAAATGTGAACGATGTCGCCTTTTTTTGTGGCTTCTGCAACTGACATTACGGTATGGCCGTCAGACTTGGCCTTGTTCCAAGTAGGACTTCCCTCCTTGAGCCCGACAATTACTTTGAGTCCGGAATCTTTGAGGTTGTTTGCCTGGGCATCGCCCTGAATTCCATAACCAATAACTGCTATTGTCTGATTTTTTATTGGATCTAAGCTGATATCAGAGTCCTTCCATGTCTTTGCCATGTTTTTGCCTAAATTAACTGGGAATAAAAACCATCGAAATTAAATTGATATGATTTTGTTGCATGAAAGGCAGCGAACCTTGACGTGGTCTTTGTCTTCTAGTTTTTCAAATTTCTTAGAGCCACAAGCGGGGCAGATGGGACACGCCCTTAGTCCTTTCATGTATGAAGATCAAAATTCATCTAATTAATTATTGTTGAATTTGTTACTTGATTGTGCCGCTTCCAAGGATCCTAATTGTTTGTGACTCGGGTTTTAGGATTACACAAATATCGCCTTTGGTACACACAACTGGCTTTTCGAGCGTAAGCTTGAGTGGAGTTGTTGAGGAAAACTTGGCAGGCTTGATTTGCAGGCCTACATTAACAAGACACATCTGGTTTGGCGCAATTTCTCCTTTGTAAAATGGGCTTTTGGTAAAGTCCAGCTCAAGTTCTGTAGAGGTTTGCTCTGCTGCGGCACATAGCATATCACCTCGGCTCACCTGATCTGGAGTTACGCCTTTTACTGCAAGGCCAACTCTGCCCGGAGATACTGCCTCTTCTACTGGATCATCGTGCATCTGGATGGATTTTACCAACACGTCAATTCCTGCCGGCAAAAGCTTGAGATTATCATACTGTTTTATTTTGCCTTGTTCTACTTTTCCCAAGATTACAGTTCCGACACCTTTGACATCAAAACAATGGTCGATTACAACCCTTGCGTTTCCGTCTTTTGATACTTGATCAAGCTTGTCCGATTGTTCTTTTATTTTATCAGATTCAACTTTTGTATAATTTTCCAAAACAGTATTTTTTATCATGGAGTTTAGCGTGTTTTCATCCACCTCGAAGCTGTGTGATAAAATTCCGTCCTTCTTTTTGAGGCTGTCAAGCGCTATTATCTGCTCGCCAGTAAACTTGTCAAGCTTGTTTACATGAATTATCACATATTCTGCCAAGTTGATTGTCTGCAAAAGCGGTTGAATTTTTTCAGGAAACCCGTTTGGAGCAGTATAGGTTCGAATCACTCCGGCTTCTTTTTTGTCATACATTGTCATGTCTGTTGCAGTTCCTTTTTTTCCGAATTGGGATGCAATGGTTTGGTCGCCCAGTACGACAAAATTCACCGATTTTACCATAATTTTATCCAAAAATTATCCAGTAATCAAGCTAGCTATTACGGATATGATCTTAAGACTGCGGCATAGCTGGCAAAGCGATGGTTCCTTGGCCTTACTTGTTTTTGCACATATTTAGGCACGGCTTTGCCTTCTTTTCCCAAATACCCAATTGGTTTTTCAGTCGTGTTGTTTTCGTATGCGTGTTTTAGGACCTCGTCATGCGGACTGTAGTAATTGAGAATTTTTCGTGCAACGGTGTTTTGTAGAACCTTGCCAAATTTTTGTGGATGAATCGAGTTTGCAGGAATTGAGCCTCCAAAAAAATAGACTGCTTCAATTATGTTCTTTTTGCGTTTGAGTTTATCAAGTGCATAGATAATCACCTCAGAGCCAAGGGAGTGACCCATCAGCCGAATCCGTGCATTCGGATTTTGTTTTTTACAATATAAAATAAATTTTGCAAGATTAATTGCGTTTTTTCTTGCAATAACCTTACCAATTTCCATTGCTCTTGTTTCATATGATTTAATGTGGGCATTTTTTACATTGGAGTCATAACTAAAACCAATGACAGGATACTTGTATCCAAGGTGTCGTAATCTTTGTTGCGCAATCTTAAATTTTGCTAGTGCACCCTCCTTGTTATTTCGCAGCCCATGAACCATTATTGTGAATTCCGGAAATCCCCCAATATTTTCAAAAAACTTCTTTGGGTAAAGATCGTATGATTTTTTCTTTAGTGTCTTTCCTGTTTTAAGGTCAAAAAATCCTCGCGTAGAAATTCTTGGAATTCTCTTAGTTTGTGGCAAATTTTTCTTTACGCTTTTTGATGTCAGCATCTTCTACTTTGGCAAATAATGGCGATACATCACCAAGCTTGTGCGACGGCTTGAGCATCAACTCAGAAATGGAATTCCAAGACTTGTCCATAATTTTTCCTGACAGCCCAAGCTGGCCCCAGATTTTTTCAGAAGATGTTGGCAAAAATGGATACAGTGCAATCGCAATTGAGCCCACGGCATTTACGGAAAGATATACGCAGGCATTAGTTCCAGGGCCCTTTTTCCACGGCTCTTTGTGCTGAAAATACTGGTTAAAGAACATGGAAAACTCCATTATCTTCTTTAGAGCTCTGTCCAGATGGTTTTGCGCCATTAGTGTTGAGAGTTCTGAGGAGAGGCCCTTGATTTTTTGTTCAGCTTCTTTGTCCTTCTCATCGAATTCACTAGGTGTTGGAATCACGCCGTCAAAACTTTTCTTTGTAAACCCCAAGGCACGATTAATCAGATTACCAAGATTTCCAATTAGCTCTGAATTGATTCGTACAGCAAAATCATCCCAGTCAAAATTCAAATCGTCCTGTGAGTATGGGTTTATTGATACCAGATAAAACCGTAGATAGTCCGCTGGATAGTACCCAAGAAACTCCTTTAGGCCAATGTACCAGTTGCGACTCTTTGAGATCTTTTTTGACTGCAGTGTAAGATGGCCACGAGTCGGAATATAGTCCGGCAGTTTGTATTCCTCATCAATTCCCAGGCGCATTGCAGGCAAAAACAAAAAATGATGGTATACTATGTCTTTGCCAATAAAGTGGTAAATGTCAGCCGAATTCCAAAACTCTTTTCCGTTTATTCCCTTGTCGTTTAGGAATTTTAGAGCACTTGAAATGTATGCCAAGTGGTTATCAAACCACCCATAGAACACCTTTGATTCAGCCCCAGGTATTGGAACACCCCACGAAATATCTCGCGTTATATCCCAGTCTACTAGTCCGGATGCTATCCAGTTTTGGACGTATTTTTTGACATCTTTTTGCAGTTTTTCATTTTCCTCAAGCCACTTGGTCAGCTTGTCGCCAAAGTTTTTCAGCTTAAAAAAATAATGCATCGTCTTTTGCTTTACTGGTACTGCGCCGCAAATTGCGCATTTTGGATTCTCGATCTCTTCTGGAACACGGCCGCATTTTTCACAGAGATCAGAATACTGGTCTTGCGCCTTGCAGTATGGACACGTACCTACAACGTACCTGTCGGGAAGGAATTTTTTGTCGTTTTGGCAGTAAAATTGGATTATTTCGGACTCGTAAATGTACCCATTTTCCTTTAGTTTTTTGAACACGTATTGTACAAACTCTATGTTTTCTTGCGAGCTTGTCTTGTAAAAAAAGTCAAAGTCAATGTCAAAGGCAGTAAAATCCTCATAGTCACGCCGGTTCCAATGCGCAACATATTCCTGAGGTGTTTTTTTTTCTCGTTCTGCTTGGATTAGTATTGGTGTTCCAAAATCATCCGATGCGCAAACATAGTAAGCCTCAACACCATTTAGTTTTAGAAATCTCGTCGTGACATCTGCTGGAAGATATGTTGATGCGACATGCCCCAGATGTATTTCGCCATTTGCATACGGCAGTGCACTTGTAATGATTGCTTTTAAATTCAATAAATGAACTTGGAGTCGTGCAGCTTAAGAAGGTTTACCAACTGCTTCGGTATTTTTCTTGTTTTGTTGAAAGCTTGTCTATTTTGACGCCAAACGCATCGAGTGCATCAATTGCTATTTGGGTGTCAATTTCAGCAGGTACTGTGATTACGTGCTTGCCAATTTTTTTGTGATTTTTGAGGATGTAAAGAATAGAAAGAATTTGATTTGAGAAGGACTGAGCCATTACCTCTGGCGGATGGCCTTCTGCTGCAACAAGATTTGCAAGCCTTCCTTTGCCAATAAGATAGACTTTTTTACCGTTTTGTAATGTGCACTCATCAAGGTTTGGTCGTACCTCGCGGACAGATTTTGATTTGTTTAACAAAAAGTCACTGTCAATTTCCACATCAAAGTGTCCAACATTTCCCATGACTGCACCATCTTTCATTTTCAAAATGTGCTCTTTTCTGATTATATCACGCATGCCAGTGCAGGTAATGAAAATATCTCCAAGCTTTGCAGCCTCTGCCATTGACATTACCTCAAAGCCATCCATGTGGGCCTCTAGTGCTTTGACAGGGTCTGTTTCAGTAACGATTACCTTTGAGCCCATTCCATGAGAGCGCGCAGCAACACCTTTTCCAACCCATCCATACCCCGATACAACTACGCGTTTTGATGCAAGCAAGAGATTCATTGCGCGCAGCAATCCATCAATTGTGCTCTGTCCAGTCCCATACCTATTATCAAACATGTGTTTTGTGTAAGCTTCATTTACAACAATTACAGGATATCGGAGCTTTCCTTTCCTTTCAATTGCCTTGATTCTTGTAACTCCTGCAGTAGTCTCTTCTGTTGAGCCAAGAATTTTGAGTGTCTTGTATTTCTTATCAAAGTG
>DASWKH010000030.1:0-17428 GCA_036396715.1 Candidatus Nitrosotenuis sp. | reverse complement strand
ACGGTCCGACGATGGATAAAGCAGCAGATGCCGTCTTTGAGACAATAGGCAAAGTATGGAGTTCTATGCTTACTCAATCTGAGGCAAAAAAAGAGCTCGCATCAAAGTTGCAGAAGATATTTTCTGAAACAGGTAGGAGATAGAAAAATCCTATCCCCAACTATCTCCTACTTTTTTTTTCTTTGCAATTAGATTAGACGATAATTATGCAAAAAATGTCACTGGCACAAAGTCATGATGCCAATAGCAACTTCGGGCTGGTAGACCAATGCTTACTGATCAACGTTTCACGAGGGTGCCAGTGACCTTAATACAGGTCGCATAAAACAAGAGTGCTTGTTTTACGTTACCTAAGTTGCAAAAACAATGCTATTAAGAATAATGAAGATTTTATTTTCATATTCTAAACATTTAAAACAAATTTGTCAGGCAAGCAGGTTCACATGATATCAGGCAAGCCCGACAAGAGATCGTCCTGCTCACCAAATATTCTAACGCATTTCAACAATTAAAGGAACGCTAAGAAATCATACTATCAAATCATCAGAATTGCGCGATACTGCGCATGTTTGATTAGGCTGTACTTTTCCTTTTTTATACGCTCATCATAATTATCAAAATTTAACGTAATAATAAAAAATCTTGGTGGAGATAATGTCTAAAATTTTTAGGTTAGAATTTACCTACGAGTGATTTCCAACATGACAGATGGTACCAGTTTTCCCTGTATAATGTCCCACCCAAAGACGAAAGTTTCATCTTTTGACTGCATTTTCTACAGGTTACCCATGTCTCATTGGGGCTGTGTTTTGATTCTCTCTGCGAAAGCATAGCATGGATGTGCCAGATAATTTTAAAACCGGTTGTTTGTGTTTTTTGAAAAACAATTTTCCGAAATCTTGATTACGGCCAATTATTTGAGGTTGGGATTCGGATAATAGTTTAGACTCGAATTATTCCTTGTTTTATCAGATATTGAATGCCAGAAATAAAGTCAGAATCACCTATTGTGCCGTCTGCCCACCACTTGGCGTTTTTTTTGACCCAGACTGGTATCTGGTTTGAGGACGCCTCACCTGCCGTAGTTGGTGGGATCTTTACTATTCCCTCCTTTATCAAAAACTGAATTCCATACACAAAGTCAGAATCACCTATTGTGCCGTCTGCCCACCACTTGGCGCTATTTTTAATCCAGTTTGGAATGGCAGCCTGCGTAGGCGGCGTTGAAGGCGCAGCAGATGCAATTTTTGAGATATCAAACTGCATGCTTGCTGGAACAAACGGATCAAAATCAATCAAGCCTTTACCTATGAGAACCAGTTGTAGTGCATAGCTTCCCTCTGATGGAATTGTGATTAGCCTTGAATCAACGCCGCTTGCAAGCGAGATTCCAAGTCGATTTGTGTTTCCTCCTGTGTTGACGATGAACTCGTCACCTGTCGAGTCTTTTACAGCGTATGCATATCTGATGTCTTTTGCTAGATTTCCTGCAGAGTCAAAAAACGCAATTGTAAATGAAACATCTTTGCTTGCACCGTATCTTGTGTCGTATGAGACTGCTGCCTTGTAGCCGTTTGAGAATGTGACATCGGTTGATTTGATTGCAACGCTTGTGTCTGGCATTATTTGCACAATCATGGTGTGCTCATCAGATCCGATCTTTTGCTTGAGGATCTTTAGCTCCTCGCCAGTTACAAGAAAATGAATAACGTTTGAATCCTTGTTTGAGTAAGGATCAAAGTGTATGTCTTTTGGAAAAATTGGGATTCCGTTTATTGTACCTTTGAAGCTGTTAATGTTCTGGAAGGGAGCAAATCCCTTTGGAATCTCGATGTCATTTCTTACAAGCAATGTATTCTCTGCGTATTCCCAATGAAACGGCATCTCAAATGAAATTGATTTTGTTGATTCGCTAAACTGGAAATTTGAGAGTTTGTCCTGAAACGCCTTGATAAGAATGGGTGTTTCGCCCTGTGCAGTCTTAATTGAGAATTTTTGCTCCTGAGCTATGTTTATGTTAGTTTCAAAGTTGATGTCTTCGGTAGTCTGGGTCTTTGGGTTTGTTGCTCCAATTATGGCAACTTTGACTGTGTATGTACCGCTCTTGTCAAAGACTGGACCTCTAATTATTGGCGTGCTAGTAAAAGACGACGTGAGCGCACCTGGCACGACTAAATCCTTGTCGCCCTCATATTTGGTGCAGCGCCAGAGTTCCTTTTCTGCGCACTCTGAGCTTGGATGGATCTTGACATCAAGTTCGCCGTCACTGTCGTAAAACATTTGGGATGCAAGAAGGCTTTGGCCATAAAATATCTGAACCCGATAGGTTACCTTTTCGATGTTTGTGTTTGTCTGGCTGTCAAAAAATCGCACCTTTAGGTTTGCGCTGGGGTGCGTTCCTGGAATAAAGTCTGCAGGCTCGATTATTGTTGAGACTGTGACCTGCTTGTTGCCAAAGCTTACTGGCGGTGCAGCCTCGCCCCCATGATGCTGCCCATAAACTAACCCAAATGAAAACAAGGCAAGCAAAGGAATGAGTGCTAAGACTCTAGACATCGATCTTCTCCCATTTTGTGGCATTATTAATTATTTTATGATTTATCCGAAAATGAGGCAAAATATTGAAAATTCTCAGACTTGATAATCGAAATACCCAATTAAAACCACTGTATAGATAAGACGTTTGTAAATGAAGATTTCCGAGGCTGCAATCAGGGACCTATTGCCATTATCGCTAATGACAACGCCTTGCGTAAGCATAGAAGCAAAAAACAATGTGCAAGAAGCAGTTGGCCTTCTTGTGCCATATTTGGAGTCAATGGCTGATTCGCTTGTTGTCACAGGTGATAAAAATCAGCCAATTGGGATCATAGGTGGAAAAGAAGTCATAGAAAAGGTGCTGGCAAATCCTTCTTCAAGGATTTTTGAGGCAAGTGCTGAAAGCATAATGTCACCAAACATAACTAAGATTTCCGGGGCAACTAAACTAAGAGAAATCATAGAACAATGGAAGCAGACTGGAAGGGCGTTTTCCATTATACCAAATGCGTTAGGTGGCTATTCCGCAATTTCTGCCAGAAAATTGCTTGAAGTGGGCAAGACATCTATGACAGAGATGACAATCTCTGAGCTGCCCAAAAAGAAGATTGTGACATTTAAGATAGAAGCAAAACTTAATGAGATTATTAATATGATGCTAAAGCACAAAACACGAAAACTGCTTTTAGAAAATACAAATCAGTTCGTCAGCGACCGAATAATCATAGAAAAGATTGCAGCAGATCTCAACTACCTGCGTGATTCAAATAGATTTCTTGATCTACCACTTGTTGGATTCAACTTGGAATATGCCAAAGTAATCTATAAAGACATCAAGATAAACGAACTTGCAAGCATAATGTTTGGAATGATGCATCCGTATGTGGTCTTCAGAGATCAGGTAGTAAGTCCTTGGGATATTTGTCTGTCTTTGCTTTCTGACAGATTTGAGGAATATGGTTAGACCAGTTTCTTGTAAAGCCTTTGTGTAATTAGTAATGTTGAAGAGACGATAATTAATACCAGTAACCCCGAGGTAAATTCAGGTATGACTCTGTTTCCAATTATTTCAACTTCTGTTGTTTGTTTTGGAATAATGAAAATCAAGTTGCGAGATTCTTCCTGTACTGACCACTCATAACCCCGTTCCTCCCCATCGACAAGTAGTGTGAATTTTCCCTTTTCTGCAGATATGAGCTCCTGTGGGAATCTAACAGACATCAGATCAGTTTTCTTAATGTTATCGAGTGTAATTACGAGGGACGTTCGTTCTTGATTTATCTCCATGGCTACAACTTTGGCATCAAAATCCTCTGTGTTACCTTCTCCTACAGATTCAAGCGTGCTTATTCTATAAAATATGGTAAAATCTCGTTGGTCAGCATTTAGTTGGTATTTTTGCATCATCAATTCTGCAATATCCAGTTTTGCTACCAATTGTATGGAATCTACTGATTCTGAATATCCTAATTGAAAGGTTGTCAAAATTAAAAATAAAAAGAAAAAAACATAGATAATTTGTGTTTTCACGATAAATTGATGTGATTTGTTTATTTGAACAAATTGTCGATTTCCAAAATCGAAAATGCTTGTTCATTATCAACATCAGCATTCCGTACATCGTGAGTAAAGTTGAACAAATTCATTTCTTTTAGTGCAATGCACTGCAAAACGACATATTGTTTTTCAGTTATGATTTTAGTGCTGACCGTTTATTAGAAAAGATCACCATATAGCGATTGAAATGAAAGCTGAACTTCTTTGCTGTTGCAGTGTATGTAAGAAATGTATATTCAAAGCAGAGTTCAAGGATGGAAAGTGCCTTGCCTGTAGAAGAAACCTCTGCGTTAGATAGTGCACTGTCTTGCACTGTCTGTCATTAGACTATAGTGCAGTCCTACTCGTTATATCAAAAGAATCCATCCTCTTATCATGCAAACTCTTGCTATAATGGACGAATCAAAAAAGGAGTCTATTTTGGAAGCTGTTTCAGACAGATATTCCAGAATAATACTTGAAGCCACCATGAGCAAGCCTAAAACTGCACTGGAGATAAGCACGGAATATGGCGTTCCAATCTCTACAGTCTATAGAAGATTGCAGGCCTTGCACGATGCTCGTCTTGTAGGAATCTCTGGTTCTATTAGTGCTGATGGAAAAAAGTACTTTATGTACAAAAGCAAGCTAAGGTCGGTTTCAACATCCTTTGATGGAAGCAAAATAGAGATCTCAATTATTCCAAATGTTGGTTAATTGAGATATTTTTATTTTTTTTATTTCAGAGATCTATTTTTTAGAACTTTCCACTGGTTGTGGCTCTGGCTCTTTTAGTAGATTTTTTCTAACCAAGATAGGTACACTGTAGAATGTGGCAAGTGTGATTGCATCAGATGCCCTGTAGTTTCTTAAAACAACCTCTTTTTTGCCAGTAAAATACAGATTGGCTCTGAAAATTCCTCCACTTTCATAAATTTTGACACTTACTAAAACAAGTTCATTTTCTTCACAGATTTGCTCAAACATGTTGTAAATTGTTGGAATTGTTTGACGTTGCCCATCTATGAAATTCATGATGTGGCCCACTACCTCAGATGAAAACGCAGTTATGTGGAATTCTTTTCCATCCATTGATTTTAGAATCATTATGCCTGTGAGTTGGTCTACCACCCCAATCTTGTCTATTTTGACTACTTCATAGTCTTCGTCTGGTTGTTCATCAATTTTCATTATCAATAATGTAGTTTTTCATAGATAAAATTGACTTTATGATTTTCATTACTGAAAATGGAGCACATCTTATTTTATCCAAAATCATAACAAACCAGTAATGTTTGATGACATCTTTGCTAGTCTTGACTTGGGTCTTGGTTCAGTGTGGGTAGGTTCCTTTGATGAGGGATCAGTCTCACAGATTCTTGATATTCCCTCATCATTGCAACCAATTGCTTTGCTTGTAGTAGGTTTTGCCACAGAAAAACCAGAAATTACTCCAAGAAAACCTCTAAGTGAAATTACACATATTGTGTGAATTTGTAATGATGGAAAGTATCAAGAAGGTTAGCAACCTAGAATACCGAATTGAGACAGATTTTGCAAGTGGAATGAAGGTTCCAGTCAGAATTTTTGCAAATGAACACTTGCTTGCAAAAATGGTTTTGGACAGAACCCTTGAACAGGCTGTTAATGTTACAATGTTACCTGGGGTTCAAAAAAATGTCGTAGTCTTGCCAGATGGTCATCAGGGTTATGGTTTTCCCGTAGGCGGGGTTGCGATAATGGATTATGATGAAGGAGTCATCAGCCCTGGAAGTGTTGGTTATGATATCAATTGCGGTGTTAGGTTGATTAGAACCAATCTTACTGAAGCGCAGCTAAAACCAAAGCTAAAGGAGCTTGTGACAGACCTTTTTGTATCAATACCTGCAGGATGGAGTAGGCATAGGTCTGAGGGTTGTATAGATCTATCTAGTTCGCAGCTTGACGATATTCTTGTGCAAGGTGTTCCTTGGCTTCTCAATAATGGCTATGCCACAAAAGATGATGTGGAACTGTGTGAGGAATATGGTCATATGCATGGTGCTGATACAAACAAAGTCTCAGCAACGGCGCATAAAAGGGGCGAGCCGCAGCTTGGAAGTCTTGGTTCTGGAAATCATTTTCTTGAAGTTCAAAAAATCGACAAGATATTCGATAAGGAAGCAGCTCAGTTGATGGGTTTGTACAATGAGGGAGACATTACAGTTTTGATTCATTGTGGTTCAAGGGGTTTTGGGCACCAAATCTGCAAAGATTACCTTGAAGTTTGTGAGCGTAGCTACCAAAAGTACGGAATTGAGATTCCAGACAGACAGCTTGCGTGTGTTCCAAATCTTTCTGAAGAGGGGGAGTCGTACAAAAAGGCAATGAAAGCCGCAATGAATTTTGCTTGGAGCAACAGACAGACCATCACTCATTGGACAAGAAAATCCTTTGAACGTGTTTTTGGTCAATCAGAGGCGGATTTGGACATGAAACTGGTTTATGATATTGCACACAACAGTGCAAAGACCGAAACTCATCTAGTCGACGGAATGGAGAAAAAAGTAGTTGTTCATAGAAAAGGAGCAACACGCGCATTTCCTGCAGGAAGGCCTGAAATTCCCTCCAAGTACAGAAGTATGGGTCAGCCGACATTCATTCCTGGTTCTATGGGGTCGGCAAGCTGGGTTCTATTAGGAAAGGCAAACTCACTTGAGCTAACTTTTGGTTCCACAGTTCATGGGGCAGGAAGACTCATGTCAAGGACTGCCGCCCATAAAACCTACAACTATAAACAAGTGATTGATCAGCTTGAAGAAAAAGGGATCTTTTTGAAATCGGTTACAAGATATGACGTGGTAGAGGAAGCACCCCAAGTCTACAAAGACGTAGATACTGTTGCGGAAATCTCACACCAGCTCGGAATTGCAACCAAGGTTGCAAGACTTGTTCCTTTAGGCGTCATTAAAGGATAGGCTAGGCAATTTGGATTTCTTCTGAAAGTAATTTTTTACAAAACTCGTCCATTTTTTCAAGGTTGTCACTTACTATTTCTGTGATCTGGATTTGTTGTGATTTATCAAGTTCAGCATTTTTTGTTAATGGTCTTACTACCACTGCCTTTGGGTCATTTACCGGTCTTCCAATCACGTTATACATCCAAACAAAAACCTCTTCAATCCCAGACACCTTGTTATAGATTTCATCCGCAAGCTTGAAGGATAACGAGTTGTAGATTTTTCCAATATGGCTGACTGGGTTTTTTCCAGCAAGTGCTTCGGCACCAGCAGGCCTACTAATAGAAATCACTCGGTTGGCCCTATTGCCCCTTCCAACCTCGCCTGAATCAGCGTTGTCTGCAGATGTTCCAAGCACGGTAAGATAGATTCCATCCATTCCTTTATTTTGATCATCAAGACAATTTATGGCCGTGTGAATGTTTAGATCCGTCTTTGTTTTCGCAAATTCGTTTATTGCTTCGAGCATCTGGTGTTTTTTTCTAAAATAGTCATCAACTGACTCTACATATTTGTCAACAAAAGCAATTGCCACAGTAAGATCAACCCAATTGTCATTTCTAAAACCCATTATCTTGACATCTTCGCCCGAAGCTGGGAATTCATCCTTGAACTTTTTTGAGTTAATGTATTGCTCTGTTTCAAAAACAATCGATTCCGTTGCAGTAAATGGAGCATATCCAACAAGTGCCGATGTATCATTTGAAGCAAACGATTTTGGATTTTTGAAGATTGATTGAAGTTCTTTTGAGCTCTGACCTATCTCCATCTGAAACTCGATGTTTTTTTCTCCAATGTTTTTTAGATTTTTTTCAAACCAAGCTTTTGCGGTTGTTATTATGAAATCACTAATTGGAACTTTGTGATCGTCTGAGAGGATTGTGACTCTATCACCTATGACGAGTTTGAGTGGTTTTATGACGCGACCTCCGCCAAACTTGTTTTCTGTCTGACCTGCCACAAGCATCGTTTTGTCCATGTTGTGGTGCTGTATGGTTCCAGTTTCTTTTATGTACAGCTTTGATAATTCGATTGAAACTTTGTCCATGACTAAATCACAAATTGTGTCTGGGTGTCCAAGTCCTTTTCTTTCAACAATTTCAAATTGTTTTTTAAATGTGGGAGTATCGTGTGTATTTTCTACAAAAGTTTTGTATGACATTATACTTTGAAATGGGATTTATCCTAAATTAGCTTAAAATATAATTTCCAGACTTGATAATTGGTTTCCACATTAATATCAAACAAAAGCAAATCAATGCTAATGCAAAAAGAAGCAATCCTGTACGAAAGGTTGCCAAATGATAAGGTGAGATGTCTTGCGTGCGCAAGGTATTGTGAGATTGGCAAGGACCAAATTGGGTCGTGTGGAATTCGTGGAAACAAGGACGGTAAGCTAATGCTTTACGTATATGGCAAGGTTGCTGCAGTACACATAGACCCTATTGAGAAAAAACCAGTTACACATTATATGCCTGGCACAAAGATCTTCTCTATTGGTACGAGTGGTTGTAATTGGTATTGCAGATTTTGCCAGAACTTTGATCTTAGCCAAAGAAGAAAGATCGAGGGTCAAGACTATTCTCCAGAGGAGCTTGTTGCAAGCGCCTTAAACTCCAAGTGCCATGGAATTGCCTATACCTACAATGAGCCAACAATCTTTATCGAATTTGCAAGAGACTGTGGTGTTTTGGCAAGAAAGAATGGTTTGTTTAACATTTTTGTCTCAAATGGGTATTGCACTCCAGAATCTGTAAAAATGATGACAGAGTTTCTTGATTGTATTACAGTTGACTTTAAAGGAAATGGAGATCAACAATTTGTCAGACGCTATGTTGGGATTCCAAACTCGCAGCCAGTCTTTGATACGTTGCTTGAGTTGAAAAAGACCAACATACATGTAGAGATTACAGATCTTGTCGTACCTAGGGTGGGGGACAACCTAGAACACGCAAAAAAAATGTGTAAATTTATTTATGATAATTTTGGTCCAGAGATGTCGATTCATTTTTTGAGATTTCATCCAGACTACAAGATGATGGAGTTTGAGCCAACGCCTGTAGAGACGCTAGAAGCTCATTATAATGTTGCAAAAAAAGAAGGTTTGAAGTATGTGTATATTGGAAACGTACCTGGACATCCATACGAGCACACTTACTGTTCCGAATGCAAAAAAAT
Organism: Candidatus Nitrosotenuis sp.; assembly: GCA_036396715.1. Classification (GTDB taxonomy): domain Archaea; phylum Thermoproteota; class Nitrososphaeria; order Nitrososphaerales; family Nitrosopumilaceae; genus Nitrosotenuis. Next base: position 8,177 of record DASWKH010000030.1, on the reverse strand, counting down.
AGTTGTAAGAAGATACAATTTTGACATTCTAAAGTGGGATTTAGATGACGATAACAAATGTAAGTTTTGTGGAAACAAAATCCCAATAACTGGAAAGTTAGACAAAGATTACAAAGAAAGACGGTTTGAGTTTGTCACCTAGTTTTAAAACCTCATTTTTGTCAAAATGAGTTTAAGACGTCAAATTCGAGGCGTGATTGTGTGAACTAATATCAGTAGTTATAGGTAAGGCGTAAAATAACTTGAAAATGCGTCAACTATGTCTCTTGCTGTCACAATAGATTGCATTCCTTTATCATCAATTAACACCAATCGCTTTATCTTGTTTTCTGACATTACGTCTGAAACATCTTTACAGCCTATTCCCACCCTTGCAGTGATTAATGGAGATGAACAGTAACCACCCACTTTTCCATCTAATTCAACCTCATTTGCAAGCACATTCACAAGAAGATCTCGTTCGGTAAAAATCCCGTATGGCTTTTTGTCCTTTGTAATAATCACACTTCCTATCCTCTTTAGGTGCATAAGTTTTACAGCTTTTAGAATAGTATCATTGTATGAACACTGGTAAATCTTTTTACTCATTACCTCTTCCAAAGTAGGATTTTGGTTTGTTTTTCTAAATCCTCTAAGCATATCAGAGGCAGTAATTATTCCAATTAGTTTTTCATTGTCAAATACGAGTATCCTTGATTTTGTAGAAAGCATTGTTTTTGCTGCAATAAGAAGAGTTGTTTCTAAAGGTATTTTGGTAAAATTGCTGGCAGTAATATTTTGGATTGGTTCGTCAGGTATCTTTTTTTCCTTTGCCAAATAACGTAAAAGCTCTCTTTCTGTGAGGATTCCTTCAACACTATGACCGTCTTTTATTATTAAATTGCCAATTCCTTTATCGGTCATAAGCGACACTGCGTCGGCAAATGAAGCTTTTTTGCTTATGGTTATTGGATGTGGTGACAAGTAATCTGCTACTTTCAAATCCGTTATGTTTAAGCTCATTTTGTTGTATTACGTCATAACACTATTTGTTTATGAATGTCGGATCTCAGAGGTGATAATCATCCTAGGTTTAGTCCCATTCATTATAATTCCATATTATAAAAAATGAATCTCAGATGATGTCTTTTCCACTTTCTTTTGTTGCGATGTCAAAGGCTTCTTCTACATTTGTTATGAAGATCTTGCCGTCGCCAGCTTTGCCCGTATGTGCAGCATCCATAATGGATGAAACAACTGAGCTGACCTTAGCGTCATCTATTATTACTAAAATCGTGCATAGTCTATTAAATGGCGCCACACGTTTTGAAGTTCCCCTGGCACCGCCAATTATTGGCCTTTCACCTGCTCCAATACCACGGGATTGCATGATTGTGACCCCGCCAACACCGGTAGTCTTTAAGGCGTCTACAACGATACTAAGCTTATCTTCTTGTATAATCGCCTCTATTCTTTTCATGGTAGAAAAACACAATACCATTTTAAAACATGATTAGATGATTATCAAATAAGATTTTGACATATTTCATAATCTAAAAAGGGTAACAACCTCCCAGGATTCAGAGCGTGGTAATCCTTTAGTTACTCGTCTTCTTAAAAACGCATTACCGTAAAGGCACGCATTTTCTCTCGAGTGTCATTACCCTGTTAATGAGAAGAGGACTATTTAATAAAAGATAAGTGATAATTTTCATTTATGAAAATCTAGGTACTTTTCATAATTTAGTTACCACGCATTACATGTATGAAGCCTAAAAAGTCAAAAAAACTTGAAGAAGAAAAGAGCAAAAAAGAAGTTGAACGAGAACAGATGCTTGAACAGGCACATCAACTCGATCTACAGAAAAATTACGAATATGACGAAAAACTTGAAGAGTCAACTGACTGATCGTACTTCGATCTGCACCAAAATGGTGGATTTTGGGTAGAAAGTATCATTCTTGATAATCAACTGTATAATTCTAATATTAAAAAATCAGTTATTTAATAATGCAAAAATCACAACCCCTATGCCTAAATGATAACTGCTACAATGTTGTTCAACAGCTATCAAAAACAATGAGATTCTTGTCTCATGTTGATCAGTATGTAGCTGATGCAAACAAAACAGGAGACAAAGACTCAGAGAAAATCTGGAACACGATCAAGACGGACAGACAAAAACACGCAGAATTGTTAAAAAATCTAATAATCAGTGAGATTAGAAATAACAAATTCTAATCCCATATTTTTTAAATTATACTAAAAATAATCACAGTTTCGCATTAAATTATAAATTAAATTCCAAAAAATTAATTTTTAGATCCTAGTATCAGACCTGAAAATCTTGATCAAGTTCTAATATGATGTTGAGCATTATATCTTGGGTAATAGCCAACTTTGATGAAAGCTGATTGAGCGATCAAATCAACTGATTGGTCTTCGGATTAATCTAAGCAAAGAAGACTATTGCTCACTTGACTCATTAATGAATTTCAAGTTACTATATCTCTTCTATTGTAACTTTGACTTGTTTGCCTTCGTAGTATTCGACGATGTTTTTTACTTTGTCCGTAGGAATTATGATGATTCTTCTTTCTTTACCGTTTGAGGCACTTCCAGACTTTGCAAGCTTTGTTACAAACGATATTGACATGATAATTGTATCAAGCTCCTGTATATAATTATGTATAATTATACACAATATTTAAATATGTGGGGTGATGTATAATTGTAGATAATTATGTATGTTATTGAAGCAAAATCAGGATGTAGTAAATACCATGGATTGTAAGGAACACCTCTTAGTCAATGACCACGAAAGTGGGGAGCTAGTCTGCGGCAGATGTGGTCTAGTAATACAAGAAAAAATAATTGAAGAAAGACCGGAATGGCGTACCCTTGAGAATTCTTCTGAAAGAAGCAGAGTAGGTGATGGCACCTATCTTAGCAAACATGATAGAGGTTTAGCAACAATAATTGGTCCTGCAAACAAGGACGTAACAGGAAAACCACTTTCAGTAAGTATGAAAAATACCATATCTCGACTGAGAATATGGGACAGTCGAAGTCAGGCATACAATTCTAGTGCAAGAAACCTACGACGGGCGTTTAGCGAATTACTGTCAATGAGAGAAAAGCTTGGATTATCAGATGTTATTGTAGAAAAAACAGCTTACCTTTATCGAAAAGCCCATGAAAAAAAACTAACTAGAGGAAGACCGATTTCTGCATTTATTTGCGCAGCTCTATATGCAGCATGTAGAGATAGTGAAACGCCCAGGACTGTAAAGGATATAGCGAAGGCAAGTGGTATAAAATCAAAACAGATCAACAAATGTTATCGTCGAATAATAGAAGGACTAGATTTGAGAATGCCCACTGTGAATCCCATACAATGTGTTTCAAAAATAGCCAATAAAGTGGGTGTGTCTGAGAAAACAAAACGAGTTGCAGTTTCAATCCTCCAGAATTATGAAAAAAGTGGAAACTCGGCTGGCAAAAGCCCAATGTGCATTGCTGCAACGGCAGTTTATCTTGCTGCAATACAAAATGACGAAAATTATACACAAAAAGCGATTGCCAATGCCGCAAACGTAACAGAAGTAGCAATTAGAAACAGGGTAGCAGAGATAAGAATGTTAAATTAGTAGAAAGCATTTCTGCTGTGACACACTCTCAAATGTGAGCACGTTTTGAAAGATATACATTCAACTTTGATAATCACAGCCTGCTTTAATAGAAATTATATGGCTAGTAAAATAGATGGAAGAAAAGCGTTGTGATTGTAGCGCCTGTGGTCATGAGTCAGTACAAGAATGTTACAAAAAGGAATGCCAGTGTTGCCTTAGCGATCATCAGGGTGCTTTTGGAAGGAATAGATGACAGGGTGGTTGGGTATAGTTAACGAAATTAGCCATAAAATTGAAAGAAATTCAATTTCTAGTCAAGATGTCATGGACTTTTGTAAGTTCTTAGCTTCTATTGGACGACTATAATATAAAGCCAATTTAACTACGATTCGCTTCTTTACAAAATTTAGCCAATTTTAATTCCGCCAATGTGTAGCTGAATTTCATATATTGTTAGCAGAAATGCTGCGTAAATTCCAAAAAGAAGAAAGCTATGCCATTTTTTTACCAAAGCCTTCCTGATGAACACAAACAAGGCAAATGGAGCAATCATCGCAAATCCAATCAGCGATGATAGTATTCCAAAATTGATGCTGACTGATGAAAGGACAAGTACAATTCCCAGTACCAAAGTTATGTTGGAAATGCAAGAGCCCACAATATCGCCAAGGGCCAAATCAAGGTGTCGACGCTTGACAGCAACAATATCTATGGTCAGCTCAGGAAGCGAGGTGCCTATTGCCACTACCGTAGCTCCAATTACAGACTCTCTTATTCCAGTGGATTCCGCAAGAAAGGAAGCACTATCCACAATGAATTTTGAACTAACTATTACAAGTGATATGCCGATAAAAAAGTAAACTAGAGGTTTTATTGCAGAGCCCCCCACTCGTTCTTTTTGTTCAGATGGATGAAACTTGAATACATAGTACAAAAAGAATCCAAAGACGGCAAGAAGTGCCACACCGATAAACTTGGTGCCATCTTGCGTCATCAACAAGAGTAAGGGAATTGCAGAAGATGCCAAAAGTAGTGGAAGCATTGTTCGTAGTGTCTTGTGCTCAATTTTTTTAATTGGTGATATCAGTAAGAATATGGCAGAAATTAACGCAATGTTGGTAACATTTGATCCAAATATATCTCCGAGTGTTATTCCAATGTTTTCGCTTGCAGTTGAAAAAAATGCAACACTAATCTCAGGAGTAGATGTGGCAACTGCCACTATAACAAATCCTGCTGCAAGCTCGCCAATGCCTGTAATTTTTGAGAACTTGACTATCGACTCGATTGCAAAAATTGCACTCTTTACAAGGAGTGCGATAAAGCCACCAAGTATTAGTATCTGGATTATTAGTTCTGACAATTCCTACCACAAAATAGGCACAAGTATTGACGTCAATAAAGCTACTAGTACTACTGCAATAATATTTAGGGGCAATCCGATTCTGGCCATTTTCTTTGCATTCACATAACCGCTTGAAATTATGATTGCGTTAGGAGGCGTGCTCGTTGGTAGTATGAATCCAAAGCTGGCAGCAATGGCAACAGGCGTCATAAGCAGTATTGGGTTTATGTCCAAAACAGATGCAAGTGCTGCTGAGATTGGAATTATTAGGGCTGCAGTAGCAGTGTTGCTGATAAATTCAGCAAATACCACGATTAATACCAATACGAGAAGTATTACAAAATAATGTAAACCCTTAAGAAATGAAAGCTGTGATGCAATCCACTCATCAACGCCGGTAATGGTAAATCCCCCTGCAAGCGCCAATCCACCTCCAATTAGTAACAAGATGCCCCAAGGGATTTTTGTTGCAGTACTCCAGTCAAGGAGTCTTTTGTTTTTTGTAGAGGGGATAAGAAACACAGCAATCGCTGCCAAAATTGCAATTGTGGAATCGTCAACAAATGGTAAGAATTGACCCCAAACTAGGCCCCTAGTTATCCAGGCAGTTATGGTTACAGCAAAAACAAGTGCTACAATTTTTTCATCCTTGCTTAGCTTGCCAAGAGCTTGAAGCTTTTTTAAAACAAAGTCGCCTTCCCCAGAAATTGTTACGTCTTTTAATTTGACTCCGACATTTACCATGTAAAGCCACATTACAAAAAGCGAGATAGCACTAACTGGGATGCCAACTAACATCCACTGTACAAAGCTCACATCTATGCCAACAAGCGATTTTGAGAGTGAGGCAAAAATTGCATTGGGGGGGGTTCCAATTAGGGTTCCAACCCCCCCTATGCTTGCTGCATATCCGATGCAGAGCATCAAGCAAACACCGAATCGCTCTTTGTTGTGTATGTTAATTGAGCTAAGAATAGCAGCAGCAATTGGAAGCATTAGAACCGTCGTTGCAGTGTTACTCATCCATGCGCTAAGGATTCCAGTTACTATTACAAACGCACCTACAATGTATTTTGGATTAGTACCAGAAAACTTGAGCATCGTAAATGCAAACCTCTGGTGCAGGTTGCTCCTCTCAATTGTTGCAGCCAAAAAAAATCCCCCCAAAAGCAAAAAGACTATTCTGTCTGCATAAAACGAGGATGTTTTTCCAAAATCAGTCACATTTAGTAGCGGAAAAAGTACCAAGGGCAAAAGTGCAGTAACGTAAATTGGAATCGCTTCAGTTACCCACCAGGTTCCCATCCACAACGCCAAGCCAAGAACGGCCTTTGCCTCAAAAGATAACTCACCAAACGGGGCCAGAATGATTGCAAAGAAAAGAATCGGTCCTAAGACAAATCCTGTGCTTCCTATGTTGAACCGTCGTTTAGTTTGCATGATTTATGTGTATCAATGACAAATTATAAAACAAAGACGATTATCAAGTCTGAAATTTGTAACCGTATGACAATTCTTTTGTTATAATCAGCGCATATTCATAATTTAGTGAACCAATAGGACTGGGCAGGGGGATTTTTCTGAGATGTTTCTTGCAACGCTTCCCAGCACTTTGATCTTAGATATTCCACTCAGGCCCGTAGTTCCCATTACGACAAGATCAACATTTTTACTTTTTATTAGATCAAGAATAGAACCGCTTACATTCCCATAGGAAACAACCATTTCAACAGATACTCCATTATCCTCACATTGTTTCTTTTTTGAATCAAGTAGTTTTTGAGCAATTTTTTTCATTTCGTAATAGATTTCTTTTGCTAAATCCCTTGCAGATTTGACATTAACTGCTGCCCCACGAAATGAGATGTAATTTGGGTACAGAATCTCAGTTACCACATTTACTATGACTATTTTTGCATTTGATAGTTTTGCTATCTGAATTGCATGTGATAGCGCTTTGTCAGCGGCTTTAGAACCATCATGTGGAACTAAGATTGTTTTGTATGTCATATATGTGAATTACAAGGCACGGTAATTAAATGAATTTCTAAATATTAAAAACGATATCGTGTTTTCTTTTGTACAAGTTCATTGTAAAACCAGATTTTGCAACAATTAAAGCGTCTTTGGGAAATCAGATGATGGGTTTATGGAACCTAATTCGTCAACTCTTGCTAAATTGCCCTCAAAGAGGCCTCTGCCGATATGAATATTGTCTATGTGTGACGAAAGTGCACCTTTATTATCAAATATCGAAGAACAGTACGGACATTTGATTTTATTTGGAATCTCAAGTTCTGGTAAGACTATTGCTTGCTTTGCAATATTCCCAACCAAGACCTTCTGAGAAACCATACCAATTGGTATTTTGTTGTCCAAAACGACAAGCCTACGAACATTGTTTTTGTTCATCATAGATATGGCATCTTTGACTTTGGCATCTTTTTGTATGGCAACAAGTGGCGTTCGCATAATTTCTTTTAGTGTGATCCTAGTAGGATCTTTTCCTTTGGCTACAACATCAAAGAGAACGTCTCTGTGCGTAACCATACCATTTATGTCATTATTGTTTATGATTACTAGGCTATCAACACCATATTCTTCCATTTTCTTGACTCCATCAGATACGGTTTGGTTTCCTTCTTGAATCACAAATGATTTATCTATGAAATTTGAAATTTGCTGTTCAAGCGCATTAACCATAGATTATACTCAATTTACATTCATTTTAAATCCAAGATCGATTATCAATTGTGGGAATAATAATGTGAGTAGTCAGTCAAACAGCTGGGATAATTGATTCTTTAGCAAATTTTTCTTTGATTTGAGCTTTTACCCATATGCAGACATGAGTGGAAGTTTTGATGACTCGCTTGGCTTTATGGAGTAGATCTCTTTTACGTCAAGTGCCCAGACTTTTACGGGTCCAGATTCAAATCCAAGTTCTTTTAGTTTATTTGCGCATTGTTTAATCAAATCTGGATCTGTAATTTCTTCAGCGTCTCCTTTAAGTTGGAACCCAGCTCTGTTTGCCTTGTCAACTATTGCCGCTGTGACCTTTGGCCATAGCTTCACGTTAGCATAAGTTTTGTTCATGTATGCGTCTGCAAAGATTAGCCTTTCATCATCCAGTATGGCCATAACATATCGTGGGGAGATGTTTGGCGTACCCAAAGCATCAACGCTTCCAATATTTACTATGTTTCCTTCTCTTATGATTA
>DASWKH010000029.1:0-44727 GCA_036396715.1 Candidatus Nitrosotenuis sp. | reverse complement strand
TCAAGACGCGCAAGAAAAAACCATACCGCAACACTATACTCGATGACAAAATTAGAAGGCAACGCACAATACGGGAAGCAAGTCTGCTTGCTGAATCAAAATTATTTGGAGTTCGCACACCACTAGTCTACCAAGTAAACGCAAATGACTGTACCATTTTGATGCAACACATCAAAGGGGATCTGGCACGAAACCTAAAAGGCTCAAAGCTGATAAATGCCTGCAAAGAAATAGGCAAAATCACAGGAACGCTGCACAAAAACGGGATAATGCACGGTGATCTTACAACATCCAACTTTGTTGTAAGCAAAAATAAAACATACATTTTCGATTTCGGGCTGGCGCAAAAAACTTCTAAAGTCGAAGACCATGCAGTGGATCTAAGACTCTTCAAGGAAATTCTAAACAGCGCACACGTTGATATGATGAACGTATTCTGGCCAAGCTTTTTGGCAGGATACAAGTCAGTGGTGGAAACTGAGAGATTCAATAAGGTTCTAAACTACGTTTCAGTAATTGAGGGCAGGGGAAGATATGCGCAAGTCGTATGACTTGGTTTTTGCATCATCTAATAAAAACAAGTACAGGGAAGCAAAAGAAATCTTATCGCAATTTGACATAAGGCTTGGGTTTTTGAAATTCTCCGCAGTTGAGATCCAATCCCATTCCATTGGGCAAATTGCAAAACAAAAGGCGCTCGATGCAAACAAAAAATGCAGATCTGCAGTAATTGTTGAAGACGACGGCCTTTTCATCGATTCGCTGGGAGGATTTCCAGGCCCGTACTCATCGTATGTTTTTAAGACAATTGGCAATGCCGGAATCATAAATTTGGTAAAAACGAAAAAAAACGCGGACTTTGTCTCTGTAATCGCATTTTGTGATAATCGAAGAAGACCGATGCTTTTTGAGGGCAGAATAAGGGGGCGGATTTCTGCAAAGCCAAAAGGCAAAGGCTGGGGCTATGACCCAATCTTTGTTCCAAATGGCAAAAACAAAACCTACGCAGAAATGAGCGACAAAAACACCATATCGCACAGGTATAGGGCTTTGCAAAAATTTACTACTTGGTATTCAAAGATTCATTAGCGTTTAGCTAGAATCTCATTATTTCGCTTTTTTGCTATCTCAAAGGCAAGCTTGATAATTGACTTTGCTTGAGATGAATTTTCGTTTAGTATGTACATTATTGCTTTGCCGACTGTTCTTGTCTTTTTAATTACTTCCTGCCCTTCCAGCTTGTGGATTATGTTGAGTGTTGTTTTGAAATTGACACCAGAAATTCTTGAAATATCGGAAATAGAATAATCCAAACCTCTCATTGTCACCATGTGATCTAGAATCTTTGACTCACTGCATGGGAAAACACTTGTCAACGGTCCAATCTCGTATGATTTTTTCTCAGATAACGCAGCTCGTTTTGTTTTCTGTTTCATCATGTTTTACTTGATACATCTATTGTATAAATATATTCCTGATATACGGTATTTTAATACATAATAGATAAATATCGGTTTTAGCTATAATGTACAATGCAGTTGGATGCTCTTGCTATCCGTGTGCTAAGTAAAATGTATCATTATGGGTATGTTGGTGGAAGGCACACATCAACTGAATCGCTCAAGAGGAGCTTTGCATCTCATGAAAAAGGAATGGTTGACAAGGCAATTAAAAAACTAGTCAAATCTGGCCTGATAACGTTTCATCCTACAAGCTACGGTCACCAATACTCATTAAATCCAAACAGGCTCAAAGAAATTGAGGCTATAATTGAAAATCAGATGTGAAATTCGCTACTTGGTATTCAAATAAGCTGCAATCCAGCGTTCGGTGAATCTTTGCTGGTTTTGCAAAACGACGATTCTTGACGCATCACTTTCATCCATGATGGAGTAAATCCCACTTTGTCTTGCAAGCTCGAACGCAAAATGCCTTACCTCGTCAAACTCTAGCATGTTGTCCCGCTCCAATCTATTAGTTGAGCGGCCAATATGCATGTAGGACTTTACCTCGATAAAGTGCACGTTTGCTCTTCTTAGCATTTCCGCAAATGCCGGAATTATTTTCTCACCGTCATTGTATTCTCTGATTAATGTGATCCTAAGAACAGTCCTTGTGTCCAGTTTTGAGAGAAGCTCAAGGGACTTGTTCCATCGCTCCCAAGAATCCTTGTATTTTGGCTTGTTTATTTTGATAAATGATTCATAGTCTGCGGCATTTGTTGAAAGGTAGATCTGTGTTGGCAGGGCATTCTCGTCTTGTAGCCTTTGCAACATCTCTGGCTCTTGGCCGTTTGTTACCAAAAAGATTGACTTTGTCGTCTTCAAATCTTTTAGATATTTTATCAGCTGGGGAAGCTTTGGGTACATTGTCGGCTCGCCAGAAAGTGAGATTGCATAATGGCTTGGCAGCAGTGACTCGTCAAGCTTTTGTCTGTCGGATTTTGGATCACCGTAATGACCCATGATTAGGTTTCTTCGCTCCTCCATCAGCTTTTCCATCATCTCTGCAGGCTCGGCAACTTTGCGTGGATCCATTTTTAGTGAATCATAAAACTCCATTGGGCGCCAGCAGTAAACGCACCTGTTTTCACAATGCATCCCGGCAGGTGAGAACTCCATGCACTGGTGAGTCGAGATTCCATAGAACTTGTGCTTGTAGCAGTCGCCGCCGTTTTTGAAGGATTTTTTTGTCCAATGACACAGCTCAACTGTGGCATGATCTGCTACGCCGTACTTGGCCTTTTTTAGCTGCTTTAAGATGTTAGGCCTGATCTGAATCAGCTCATTTTCTGGTTCTATGACCTCTCCAGAACAACTCATCAGAATTGGTGGTCCGGCATCAGATATGAAATCTTTGTTTGGATCGTATGGACTAAAATTTTCACATTCAACTGAGTTTATGCAAAAATTTTACATCTAAATCTTAAATATCATAAATTCCTATAAGGACTGATGCGGAAGGAAGCGATTCCTAACAAATAGACCGCGCGTGGCTCAGTAGAACAGTTTGGTGATCCATAGACGCATTAGCGTTTGGAAAGTGAGAGGTGTTCTCTCAGCGTTCTACGCTTGGGGCCACGCCATTTGTTTTTCCTTTTCTTGATGTTTTGGTAACTAGCCTCAAATTACACCAATTGGTAAAATGTTTGTTTGCGATAGCATAATCAAAATTTAAATTAATTACCAAAGGCATGGTAGCTGATTTGAAAAAGGTAATCTTCACCCCAAGACTTCCGCATCTTAGAAGGCACCCACAGGCAGACGAAGTCATACAAAGTCACGTGGAGACAATCCAAGGAAACGGATTTTCTTGGATGGACATTCAAAATCCTGACAGGGCAGAAATTGAAAAACTGGGGCAAATTTACAATTTCAATACACTAAATCTGGACGACTCGATATCAAAGATTCAGCTCTCCAAAATAGACAACTATGATGATCATTCTTTTATCATCCTCCACTTTCCTCCACTAGTTCTAAAAAGGGGAATGCCAAAATTCAGCCAGCTTGCAGTCTTTATTGGAAAAGACTATCTTGTAACTATCCACTATGGCGAGCTCAAACCACTAGTTGATATGTTTGCCCACTGCAAGGAAAATGCACAGCTCCGAGGCGAGTTGCTTGGCAAGTCATCAGGATTTCTTCTTTACAAAATAATTGATGCACTAGTTGACGATCTTTTGCACACGTTGCGAAGAATCATTGCAAATCTTGATGAAATAGAAGATGATGTATTTGATGAAAACAAATCCACTCCAAAAAAGATCTCGCTTCTAAGAAGGGAAATCACAATACTTCGGAGAATCGTAAACCCGTTACGAAAGATAGTGCTGGAGACATCGAAAAACACCCAGCGATTTTCAAATCCAGACGATGATCTAGTCATACACTTTGATGACGTAATTGATCACATTGACAAGGTAGTTGAAACACTTGAAGAGTCAAAAGAAACAATGGAAATCTACAAAGATACGGACTTTATGCTAAGCACGGAAAAGTCAAACAAAATTCTTGCAACACTTACCATAATATTCACACTCACGATCCCACCAACAATAGTTGGGGCACTATATGGCATGAACGTAAATCTGCCCGGTGGAATTCAGACTGGCAGCTGGGACTTTTTTGGACCGTATACGACTCTCATAATCATGATGATATTTTCGTTTATTCCGTCACTTTTGATGTTCCTGTACTTTTACAATAAAAAGTGGCTAGTCGACTAGCATTACGCCTAATTTCACTAGTGTTGCCACGGAAATAGGTAGTTTGCTCCCCACCAAACCAGGGCTATTGTAATGGCCATGGCAATAAACCAACCCTTACTTTGCATTATTGGGGTTTTTGTGTAGAGAATAATAAACTTAGTTCTGATCTTTTTTTGCCAAATCGATACGTTAAGTTAATACTTGCTTTAAAATCATGGCTCCTTTGTGGCCTTCGTAGTACAGTGGCTAGTATAGGGGACTGTGGATCCCCGGACAGGGGTTCGATTCCCCTCGAGGGCCCTTTAAAAATAAAATTTCGAATCAAATTCCAAATTATCCTTAATTTGAAATCTTTTAAAAGATTAGTCATTATTTAGCGTGAATTATACAAATGCAACTAATTGCTGAACTCTAGATGACCACGAATTTAAAATTTATCAATAAAGTTATATGGTAGATTTACTTACCATATGGTAAATATTCCTTCCATATGGAAGAGGGGTATTGCATGAAATTACACAACTATCTAGAACAAATACTTGGAAACAGGATCGCGGTTAGGGTACTCCGTACTCTGGTTAGGTACAAGGGTAAGATCTATACCATCCGAAGGCTGGCAGAAGATGCTGGCGCATCTCATCCGGAAGTATCAAAAACATTGGATGAACTAGAAAAGTTCGGTATTGTGCAAATTCAACCAGTTGGCAGAGCACACCAAGTATCTCTAAACGAGAGAAGCTACGTACTAGGTAAAATAATCAAACCAGCTCTTAAAGCCGAAGAAAATACACTGGCTGAAGTAATCTCGATTCTCAAAAACCGTCTTGGCACAAAGAAAATCATATCAGCTGTGATATTTGGCAGTGTGGCAAAAAGGGAAGAGCGAGATGACAGTGATATTGACGTCTTAGTAATATCTAATGATCTTGATCACGCAATTTCTGCCATTTCTGATGCGGCACTAGAGATCTCACTAAAATTTCAGAGTAAGGTTTCACATATTGTTTTCTCTGAATCCCAATTTCGATCAAAAAAGAAAAACAACACATTTGTACGTTCAATCTTAGATAATCACATCCTCATATGTGGAAAAGAACTAGCAAGTGTATTGAAATGACGAGAGACATAGATCCAAAAAAAGCATCGGGTATCTCATAAAAGCAATAAACTCCCTTGAAATTGCAAAAATTGCCATGCAAAAAGAGGCGTATGATAATGCGGTAATGAATGCAGTTCACAGTTCGATCAATGCCCTTGACGCATTAGCCACATCCCGCAAAGCAAAGCGTGCATCGAGTCAGCACATAGACGTACTTATTCTTATTAAAGGAATACTGAATCCTCAAGAATACAAAGATGTTGAAAGGCAATTCAAATTATTGCTTGGTCTAAAAAATGCCTCCGAATACCAACCTGATTTGATGAGTCCCAAAGATGCTGAAAGTTCGATAAAACTAGCAGAACGGATCCTTGCAAAAGTCAAGGCAAAAATGTAATTCCGCGGTAATTTTTTCCACATATTATAAACAAAATATGAGGGTATCAAACTAATTTGACAATGTCCCTCGAGGGCCTACATATCATAATCGAACCTGTGACAAGCCACAAATTAGCTAAAAAATAGACAAAAACAATGAAAGCGCTTTACTTTGATGGAACAAAGATCGCCTTAAGGGACGATTATCCAGAACCAAAATCAGGCGAAGCACTAGTCAAAGTAAAACTTGCTGGGATTTGCGGAACCGATCTTGAAATGATTCGCGGTTACATGTCATATGATGGCGTCTTGGGCCACGAATTCGTAGGTGTGGTAGAAAAATCGGACAATCCAAATCTTGTAGGAAAACGAGTTGTTGGAGAAATTAACGCAGGGTGTGGAAAATGCAATTATTGCACAACCGGCCTTGAAAGGCATTGTCCTAACAGGACTGTTCTTGGAATTTTAAAAAGAGATGGCGCATTTGCAGAATATCTGGTTCTTCCTGAAAAAAACCTGCACGTAATTCCTGATTCGATTTCTGATAGGCAAGCAGTGTTTGTAGAGCCACTTGCAGCCGCATTTGAGATAAATGAGCAGCTCCGCATTGAACCGAATCAAAAAATTGCAATAATTGGTGACGGACGTCTTGCACAATTGATTGCAAGGGTGTTAAGGTTGAATAATTCGCACATTACTTGCTTTGGAAGGCATCAAAACAAACTGCAAATGCTGCAAAAGATAGGAATTGATACAAAAACACAGATCACATCGGCCGATGAACACCAATTCGATATTGTAGTGGAAGCAACGGGGCGTGAAAGCGGATTTTCAGATACCATGCGGCTTGTAAAGCCACGTGGAGTCATTGTACTAAAATCAACTATGGCATCAAAAAACAAGCTTGACTTTGCGCCTGCCATAATTAACGAAATTACCATTGTTGGCTCCCGTTGTGGGCCATTTAGGCCTGCAATTAACGCATTGGCATCCGGTCTTGTTCTAGTCGACGACCTAATTAGCGCCGTTTATCCAATATCTGATTATCAAAAAGCATTTGAGGAAGCGGCAAAATCAGAAAATCTCAAAATCCTGCTAGAACCATAGTTTTTTTCAGAAAATCCCGTATTTGCTTGACTCCATTTCTTCTTTTATTGCAAATTTGACTTTGATGCTTTTTTGCTCCATTTTTTGGCCAAGCCATGAAAGGAATTTTTTATCAAGCGTCTTTCCCTTTAACTTTTGAAAATCAGAGCCCATTTGGTCTGCGAGTTTTTGGACCAAGTCTGTTCTTACAGAAATGACGTAAAAATGCCATCCAAACGCAAACTCTGAATCAGTTACGACAAAACCGTCTGTCTCGTGCACCATCTCCTCTACAAGCCTGAGTGTATTGGTTATCTCTTTGCTGGATTTGTCATAATCGGTGGCAGATACGTTGATGCTTATTTGTCCATTCATTACTAAAACTAGTCTTCTTCAAAATAAAAGGTTGTCCCTAAATTCATTTGAGGAGGTGTTTTACCTCGATGTTGAAAAAGTTCTGCAAGATCTCCATGTAGCTTTTGACTGGGGCCGGTATTTCCTGCGTACAGGACAGACCTAGGTTTCTTGCATTAATCCAGATCATCAGTGTCTGCAGAATTGTAAGGAACCGATCATTTCCAGAGTCTGGTGAGCCAACTGCTTTTGTGTACCTTTCAGCAAACTCCCACGCAGTCGTAAAATCAATGCATTCTGTTTCAAATATCGCAACTAGTTGTTCTCTGAGATCCCTTGCAGGTCTAAACGGTACTTGGTGAACAATGTATGGGAAGCTAACCATTTCTGGAAGAATTCTAGGAAGCGGATCAAATATTGTAACTATTTTTGTTCCCGGTTTTAATTTTGAGAACCTTTCAAACATCTTTTCAACTGTTTTTGTATCAGAAAACCAAAAAAGAATCACAGTCGCATCAGACAAATCAGAATCAAGGATGTCTTGGCATCTAAGCTCTGCGTTTTGCAGGTTTTTTTCTTTAGTGAGTTTTTTTGCTTTGGCAATCTTTGTGTCGTCTTTGTCTATGCCGACTGCCTTATTGACAAAAAATTCCTCTAACGCAATTACAAGACTGTTCCCACTTCCGCATCCAAGATGGTAAAAGACATCGTTTTTTCCAAGCTTGACAAACTTGAAGACCTCTCTTACTGAATCATCTGAAAGCTGAACATCCTCGCCTGAGATTATGGATGGCGGCAATGATGCAAGATATTCTTCAATTTTCATACTGGAAATTTGGTGTTTGAGAAATTTATTCTCTTACATGGAAAAACAGACTATTCTCTTATACTCTCAAGCGTTGAGACTGCTTGCCAGAGTGTCACTCTTACGTATGATGGCATGTTGGGGTCTTGGGTGATGTCATCTAGCTGACTAATCGCATTGGCAACACGAATCGGCATTGGGTCTTGGCTGCTTTTGAGGTTTGTAATCAGATCTGAGATGGTTTTTTTGATGTTTTTTGGGGTCGTAGGATTTGATGCGATTTGGGTTAGGGTTTGAAGTGCAAGATCAAATGATTTTTGGTTTTGCGCCTTTTTGTCTGACATATCTGATTCATTTTTGTATTGTAAACACTTGTTTTAAGTCTACACCTTACACTTCGACAAAAACGTTGTCTGCTTCTACTAGTGTTTTGTAGGACTTGAGGTCGCTTATCTTTGCTGGGAACTTGTCAAGCTTGCCACTTGAACAGTTAAACTTGGCTCCGTGCCATCCGCAAGTAATTATGCCCCCTTCAAGGGTTCCTTCTGCTAGACTTGCTCCAGCATGCGTGCAGGTATCGTCACACGCATAAAAACTGCCATCAACGTTTGCAACAAGAATCTCTTTACCGTCTACGGTTACCTTTTGCATTTTGCCTGCAGGAATGTCGGATACTTTGCCGACTATGATTTTGCCCATGATGATCTTTGGTTTTAACTCTTTAATAATTTTATTAAATAAATCGGATGGTATTTTCTAATTTTCCAAGCCCTTCAATTTCCATCTCAATTTTGTCTCCGTCTTTTAGAAAAGTTGCGTTTGGCTTATTTAGTATGACTCCAGCCGGTGTCCCAGTTGATATTACATCTCCTTTTTCTAGGGTCATCACTTGGCTTAGCTTTGATATGATTGATGGGATTTTTATGAACATATTACTAGTCGACGAATTTTGTCGAAGATGCCCGTTTATCTTGGTGATTAGTTTGAGATTTTGGGGATCTGAAATTTCATCCCTAGTCGTAATCCACGGGCCGCAGGGAGCAAACGTATCAAATCCCTTTGCCCTCCCAAACTGCTTGTCTTGTTCCTGAACGTCTCTTGCCGAAACGTCGTTGAATACCATGTACCCAAATATGGTACTCATTGCGTCTTTTTCACTAATGTTTTTGCAGTTTTTGCCAATTACTAAGGCAAGCTCCACTTCATAGTCTAGCTGTTTGACAAAGCTTGGGCAAACAATTTCGGATTCCGTCCCATTAAGTGTAGTTCTTGGGATGAGCACTATTGCAGGCTCTGTCGGTGGTGTGAGGTTTTGCTCTTCTGCGTGGTCAACATAGTTAAAAGCCAAACAGATTATCTTTGGGGGATTTGGGATTGGCGCTAAAATTTTTGCATCATCTAAACTGACTCCGTACTCCAAGTCTGGCTTGTGAGATATGATCTCCTCATACCACCCATCAAAGAGGAACTCTTTGATGTTCAGTGGTAGTGGTATTCCAGTCTTTGTGATGATCTCATCTTTTGTGGCAATACGGCCGTCTTTTACAAACCCATAAGTTTCCCTACCTGCAATCAAAAATCTTCCTATCTTCATATCACATCACTTGTGCGTGTAAATTGCCTGCAGCATAGAATCCTTTCTACAGTACCCGAATCTGACAAATTGAACCTCTTTTCCCTCTTTTAGCTCAAGGTAATACGGCTCACTAAAAACGTTAATCTCCTCAAGGCTTTTTTCATTGAACTGCTCCCCAAAGAAAAGCTGACTTGGAATTAGAATTTTGATTTTTTGAGCAGTTTTTTGCACCACCCAGTGTATCTTTGCAATGTTTGGTGTTAGATCATCACCTACATATTCTGCTTCATGAGGCTGCTGTTTTGTTAGTCTCACATTGCCAAGACCAATTAGCCTAAGCTGGTCGCCCTCCTTGGCGTTTTTCAAGTCGTCTTGTTCTACGTAAAAATTCTCATCTAGTTCTATGGTTCTACTTCCCATGTCTTTTGTTGGATGGTTCTGCATAATGACAGTCTTTGGTAGGCCTCGCACCTTGATGCTTGCCGGGTTTTTTACCATGTGTAGTCGAATGCTATCAGAATCAATAATTTTTCGATTAAACGACTCTAATGTCTCAAATGGCGCCAAGGTATCTGCCTTTGTAAATCCCAAAGACAAAACAAATTTCCGTATTGCCTCTGCCCGTATGCCGCGCCTTCTTAGCGCCTCAAGTGTTGGAAGCCTTGGGTCGTCATAGCCTGAGACCTTTCCCTCCTCAATTAACGGCCTGAGTACTCGCTTTGAGACCGGCATTCCCTCAAACCCAAGCCTTGAGAACTCTAAGACCTGGGGCTTTCTCATCTTTAATGCATCCAGGATTGCATAGTACAATTCGTTTCTTAGCTCGTATTCCTTTGTTCTAAAGGCATGAGTGATGCCATCAATGCTGTCTTCTATTGCAACAGCAAAGTCATAGCTTGGCCATACCCTGTACTTGTCTGAAAGCAAAGGATGCTTTGTTTCAATAATTCTAAACATTACGGGATCCCGCATTACCGTGTTTTCGGACTTCATGTCTCCGCGAAACCTGACAATTGCCTCACCTTGCTTGTATTTTGAGAACATTTTGTCCCATCGCTCCAAGTTTTGCTCTAGTGCGCCCAAGCTGCACTTGCATGATTTCATCTCCCTTCTGTTTGCAGAAATGGTTTCCTGCTTGCAGGTGCAAACATATGCAAAATTCCCATTTAACATCTCTAGGCATTTTTTGTAAAGAAGCTCAATGTCATCAGACGTGTTCTTTATTTTGTCGAATTTTATCTCAAGCCAGTCCAGCCCCACCTTTATTGCTGCATAGAACTCGAGCCTCTCAGCTTCGGGATTTGTGTCGTCAAATCTGAGAACCAGCTTGCCCCCATACATCTTTGCATATTCTTCGTCAATTATTGCAGCCTTGGCATGTCCTATGTGCGGGTATCCGTTTGGCTCCGGTGGGAATCTTGTTACCACCTTTCCGTGTTCTGCGCCCTCAAGTGGTGGTAATCCATCACGTTCTTCTTTTTTTGGCTTTTCTGCTAGTAGATCTGGAAACTCTTTTTCTATTTCCTTTCTTTGCTGTTCTTGCGACATTTGATTTACGGAACTTACAATTTCCAAAATGGCTGGCATTATTTCCTTGACTTGGCTTCGAAGCTGCGGCTCAGTTGCCAAAATCTTTGCAAGGACTATCTTGTCCTGAGTTTTTCCATGCTCTGCTGCGTTTTGCAGTGCTAGCTTTCTTATTTTGGATTTCACAACATCATCCAAATCTTACAAGCTCCTTTTTACTACAAAATCCAAAAGAGAGATGATCTCAGCCTTTGCAGAGCCAGAATATGCAGAAAGGGATCTTTTTGCCTTGTCTGCGTACTGCAAAGCCACCTTTCTGACGTCTTTTTCAATTTCCAGCGAACGCATAGCCTGCACTGCATCATTGATCTCTTTTTTTGTGGCTTTGGGGTTTCCAAACACTCTGAGAATTATTCTTTTTTTCTTAGAATCTGCCTTTTGTATTGCAAGCAAGATGGGAAGGGATTTTTTCCCCTCACGCAGATCGTTTCCTACGGGCTTTTTTGTAACCTTGGGGTCGCCGAGCACCCCAATAAAATCATCAGTAATTTGAAACGCGACACCAAGATTTTTTCCAAAAGATGCAAGATTTGCAATGTCCCTGCCATTTGTATTTGCACAAATTGCGCCCATTGCACAAGAAACCTCAAAGAGAGCAGAGGTCTTTTTTTCTATCATTTTGATATAGTCTGATTTACTGGGGATTTTTTTCCCCTCTGCCATCTGGATGTCTAGAACCTGGCCCTCACAAACATTTACACACGCCTTGGCAAGTCTTGCTACGAGTTTGGCAGAAGTCTTGTTGTTTGGAACATTATCAATTGAGACGGTTTCAAATGCCTTTGAGAAAAGCACGTCTCCTGCCAAAATGGCAAGCGGCATACCAAATTTTGTGTGCACTGTAGGCACCCCATGCCTCATTTCGTCATTATCCATGATGTCGTCATGAACAAGAGTAAAGTTGTGGATCATCTCTATTGCGGCAGCAGCCGGTATCGCATCCCTTGTGGAACCGCCAAGCATCTGACAACTCTTTATGACCAGATATGGTCGCAGGCGTTTGCCGCCATTTACTATGAGGTGTGCCGATGCTCGGTACAGCTCAGCTGGACTGCCGTCAAGCTTTGCCCCCAAGTACTTGTTTACAAGCTTGGTATTCTTTGGCAAAGTCGAGGTCATTAATTTAGGAGCCTCCAATTGTTTGTAGGAAAGTGGTATTGAAGTGATTTTTCCAGATTGTTTTTGAATTCTGTCTTTAACCATTTATCAAAAATATGTTTGTGTTTTTCAATCATTTTTTTGTCCGATTCTGGCAACAAATACAACGCAACTAACATCCATGGGCAATATGATTGTGGATTTTTTTCTATGTCTGAGACTAGATCGTCGCCATTTACCCACTTTGTCTCGCTGATTTCATCTCTTACCAGCTTTAGCTCAAAAGGCTCGTTTACCTGGCCGATTAGCGTTCCACAAATCTCATTTTCTGAGCCAACATCCTTGTATGGCACATGATACTCAAACTTGAATAGATAATCAAGCTTGCACGCTGCACCAATCTCTTCTGGCAGCCTTCTTTCGGCTGAGGAAACATAGGTTTCGGACTTTCTTGGGTGGCTTGCCACAGTACCATCCCAATCATTTGGCCACAACATCTTGCTTTGGCTTCGTCTTGTGAGCAAGAGTTTTCCCTCTTTGTTGAAAAGCAGGACGGTAAACGCTCGATGTAATTTGCCATTTGGGAGATGGCACTTTACCTTTTCCTCAAACCCGATTGGGTTATCATCACTATCAACTAAGATCAGGTGCTCGTCTGCCATGTATTAGCCTCTAAATATCGTGCCCTCAAACTTGTTTTTTTGTATTGCATTTGTGATTCGTTCCGGTTTGTTTCCATTTGCAAAGAATACTTTTAGTCCCATTTTGGAAATTTTTGTCGCTTCTTGCACCTTGCGTCTCATTCCACCTGTGACATCCATTGATATTTTTTGTATTGAAACTTGGTGGTCTTTCATCTCATAAACCAGCTTTTTTGTCTTCAAGTCAGAATACAGGCCATCTACATTGAGGACAAAAACTACAAGTCTTGGTCGCAAGGACTTGGCTAAAATGCTCATGATTCTATCTCCTGAAAGAATGTAAGATTTTTTTTCACCATACCAAAGTGCGTCACCATACGTTACTGGAATCAGGCCAGACTCGGCAATTTTTTTAATTTCTTTAACCTTGCTTGGAATTGGTTTGTCTCCATCCATAAAGTCAGTCGGTGGCAGGCAGTACGGATTTAATCTATTTTTTACAAAACGATCCAAAATTATTTTGTTTAGCTCTATCATAGAGTTTTTTACTATTGATACGCCGTGAAGATCATATTTTGCTGGCTTTGTATGCATGTCATATTTGACAGACCAGTAATGGCCAAAGGATCCGCCACCATGTACAACGATGAATGGTTCTTGGATTTTTTTTAGCTGCCTCATTATTTTATCAACGGTACTAATTCTTGGAGAAAGGGGCCTTTCCTTGTTTGTAATAATGGAGCCTCCAAGCTTAATGAGAATCATATTTGTTTTCAGAAAAACAGATAGTTAAAAAGTATCTATTTGACTTACGGACTATCTTTTACCTTTTGTTCGACACCAGTAGTGTCTATTTGCGCTGCAAAACATTCGTAATTTTTTGAGCGCAACGCTCCAATCACTCTATCCAAGTTTGTGTCATTTACAAGGGCAATGATACAACCACCATCTCCTGCACCAGTCATCTTAGCGCCATATGCTACATTATTTACGGTGCCAAGCATCGAGCCTAAAAGATCATTTGAGACTCCAATTTTTTCAAGATGTGCCTGATTTTGGTTCATTTTTGCACCAATTGTATTCAAATCGTTTTTTTTCAATGCCCCAAGTGTTTCTTCAATAAGGGAAGCCTCTTTGTCACAAAGCATCGAAAAAACCTGGGGATTGTCATCTTTGAATTTTTTTACCTTTGATACTACTTGGCTTGTCGAATGCATAATTTTTGAATCTGCAACTACTAGCTGAAACTTTGGTACAAAATCAAGTTTTTTGATTTTACCGTCTCTGCTGTATTCTATTATTCCCCCATATGTGCAAACAGTCGAGTCGGCACCTGACACATTCTCAAAGATTGTCTTTTCCGCCTCTATTGCAAGCTGCAAAACTTCTTCTTTTGAATAATTTGAAAAAAGGCCAGAAATTGAGCTTGCTGCAGCAACGCAGCATGCCGATGAAGAACCAAGTCCAACGCCTGCTGGAATTTCTGACGTAATTGATATTTTTAGTCCAGAATCAGAATTGAATTTCTGAAGAATCTTTTGTGCCACATATATGACTGGCTTAAAAACAGGATCGATGTTTTGGAGGGGTTCATTTTTTGACACGCTAATTGTTCCAAGCCCTGAGTTTATCTCAATTTTATCTGAATTTGAAAGCTGAGACTCGATTGTTATTCGCTTGTTAATAGAGCACAAAATGGCTTTTCCGCCATAAACTATGAAATGCTCGCCAAAAAGAATGACTTTTCCTGGCGCAGACGCTATGGACCTCAAGTAAATATTATTGATGCGTAACCGACAACGGAGCTTTTATCCCCTGCAATATCGCCACTTGTGGCGTACTGTAACAGCTTGCCTTGTGTTGCCCCAAGTTCTTTGCATGCAACCATCGTGGATGCAATTGCTCCGTATCCACACGCAGTCACCCTCCTCTCATTTAGTACTTTGTAGAATTTTTCCACATCTAAATCCAAAATTGGCTCAATTAGTGCTTTGTCTTGGCTGTGCGCAAACTCGTTTTCCTCATAGTGGGTAAAATCAGATGAGCCAATTATGATTGATTTTTTCTTTGCTGCGAGCTTGGCAATGGCAGCGCCAACTTCGAGTGCAAACTCATAGTCTTGGTCATTTAAAATTATGGGCAATATCTTGAATGTCTTTTTGTAAAACTCTTGTAACATGGGAACCTGAACTTCGATGCTGTGATCCCTTGTGTGTGAAAAAAAATCTATCTCTATTAGCTTTGAATTTTTATTGACTTCGACTGCGGCCTCTGAGTCAACATCTACATCTCCAAGTGGGGTCTGCCATGTACAGTCCTTTAGTGTGGCGATACTGCAACCAACCCCCCAGTGGTTTGGCCCAAGTATTATGGCAAGCTCAAAGTCTTGGTTGGAAAGATATTGAAAGGAATGACTCGCTACGGGCCCGGAATACATGTAGCCTGCGTGCGGACATATCGCACCGTAAACTTTGAGTTGTTCTGTTTTTGACTGACCAACACCATATTTGTGTGAAATGCAACTCTGAATTGATTCTCTTAGTTCGTTTTTTTCTTTTGGATAGAACATGCCAGCAACAGCCGGTGTTCTAATCCGCATTACTCCATTTCCTCTTCGGTTATCTTTGTCTCAAAATCGTCTATTTCGTATTTCATTGGGTCGCTCTCACTGAGCTGTCCCTTTTGGATCAAAATTTCTCTTGCAAGCAACCAAAACACGGTCGCAAGTGATTTTCTTCCTCGGTTGTTTGCAGGTATGACCAGATCAATTTTTGAAGTCACATTATCCGTGTTGGATACTCCGATTACTGGAATGCCTGCATTTGTTGCCTCAGTTATTGCTTGGGAGTCGATCTGAGGATCGGATATTATGACCAGCTTTGGCTCTGTATAGTACGACAGAGATGGGTTGGTAAGCGTTCCAGGCATGAATCTGCCTAACATCATTTTTGCCCCTGTCAACTCGCAGAATTTCTCAATTGGAGTAAAAGCATATTCTCTTCCAGAGCAGACTAGAATTTTATCAAATTCTATTTTGTTGGCAAATTTTGCTGCAGTCTTTATTCTTGCGAGGGTCTTGTCAAGATCTATCATGTAAAGGCCCTCTGGGCTTGCCTTTGTGATAAACGGCTGCATAAAGGTAGTCTTTACAGTTGTCCCTACCCTAATTCCTGTGGATAGGATCTTCTTTTTGATGTCTTGAGCTTCTGCTTGCTGACTCATCGCGATTTTAAATCTCTGCCATACCGTGTATTAAGTTATACTCTGAGAGACGAATCAACTCGTTGAGTTTTGCTACCCTTTCGCCTCCCACTACGCCAACCTTTAGCATCTTAGAACCAGTTGCAATGCCAATGTGGGATATTTGGTAATCAGTTGATTCGCCTGATCTGTGTGATGTGATTAATCTTATGTTGTGTTTTGTTGCCACTTGGGCAAATTCTAGTGCGTCGTAAAGGCTTCCTGCCTGATTTACCTTTAGGATTGCGGCATTGCAAGACTTTTTTGCAATCGCCTTTTTTAGAATCTTGGCATTTGTTACGGTGAGATCATCGCCTACAATGAGTGTCTTTGGGAATTTTTTAGCTAGCCTTGCCATCTGGTCAAACGCTTCCTCGTGAACCGCATCTTCTGCATAAACCAGCTTGTATTTTTTTATGATATTAGCTGCAAAATCAATCTGCTCGTCTGGCGTGTTCTCAAAGCCGGCCCTCTCATAGAGATATTTTTTCTTTTTCTCATCCCATTGCGTAGATGAAGCAAAATCAACACCTAGTGCGACTTCTTTTCCTAGAGTGTAACCCAATTTCTCACAAGCCCTTGCGGAGACCTCCAAAGCCCTCTCATTGTCTAATTCTGGGGCCCAGCCGCCCTCGTCTCCACGACCATTGGTAAATCGAGGATCCTCACTTCGTAGTATTTTGCCCAACTCCTTGTGCACTGCAAAATTTGTTTCGATTGCCTCTCTGACTGATTTTGCACCGACTGCACAAATCAAAATCTCTTGAATGTCTGGTGTTCCAGGACCTGCATGCGCTCCCCCACCCAAAATATTTCCAAGTGGAAACGGGAATCTCCATTTTTTTGTCTGAGATATCAGCTTAAACATTGGCACGCCAAGGGCTTTGGCAGCAGAATCAACAGAAGCAATGGTTATGGCGTATGCTGCAGCGCCGCCTATCTTTGAATAATTTGGGGTGTTGTCAACTTGACGCAGCACCTTTTGAATCGATTTTAGGTCGTTTGAATCAAGGCCAACAAATTTTCTGAGGTTTTTTTTGAGTATTTGCAGGCTTGACTCTGGCTTGTTGTTGGCAAAACTTTGCGCCTCGTGTTTTCCAACACTTGCACCCGAAGGCACACAAGCCCTTCCAAGGTGTTTGCCATCAGAAATTACATCAACTTCGATTGTTTTACCTCCTCTGCTATTGTAAACTAGTCTGCATCTTATCGATGAGATCTTTGGCAAGCTACTCTAACTCAGATTGGATTTCCAAATATCGCCTTTGAATTGCCTCGTAAAATGGAATGATTTGCTGTATTGTCTCAACTGTGGTGAGCAGCATTCGTCTGCAACAGTATCTTTTGAAACCAAGTGAGTCTAAAACCTTGGCTGGCTCTTCTCCAGCTTTAATTCTGTTCTGGTATTCCTCATATCTGTCAGCAATTAGGTTTCCGCAAGTAAAACATCTGACTGGAATTAACACGAACTCAAAAAGTAATTAAGGTTATAAAAACCCTGCATGGAAGTTTACCGCGGGAGTTGCCAAGCCCGGCCAACGGCGCTAGCTTGAGGGGCTAGTATCTTAGGATTTCGTGGGTTCAAATCCCACTTCCCGCATTCTAATTATTTTCAAATATTCACAATATGTTGAACAAATATCGATGAATTTCCGCTAGAAAGACATATCGATCGATTACATGTTCACAAAACATGCATCAATATTCACAGTAATCCATTAAATCCTACGAACACCATTATTACTCAAATGATTAAAGATATGGAAACTAATCAGTATGCCACTGGAACAACTTCACTAACACTTATTCGTGTAGGTGAGCTTGTAGAGATATTGTTTAGCAACAAATCTAAAGCAAAGTTATTCTATAAAGAATTAGCAGAAAAATTCAAGCAAACTGATTCAAATAACCAATGTTATTCTACACTAAAATTGAATACGTGAAATGTTGTGATTCATATCGAAACCGTTTCTGGTGTGATGTTTTAATCCTTTAGCGGTTTGATCTCTCAGATAATAATTTATGAAGAAAACTCTAGATTACATACCAAGATGTTATAAAGATCTTGTGTTATAGATATGATATGCAAAAATCTCACAAAGAGGCAAAAAGTGAGTTAAATCCAGAACTTGACGATCTTTTAGAACGTGTTGTTTCTGGAAAAGAAAAAGTTACAGTCTATGATACGCCAGAAGACTATCTAAAGCATGCTAAAAAAATTATAAAAGAATAAAACTTGTGGAAAATAGCTTCCGTTGATAGAACAATATCAAAGAAACTAGAAAAATACAAGGCAAATAAGCAGTTAACTGACAACTATTTCAAATTCATCGAAGATCTTACAAATGCAGATGATCCAAGAAAGATGGGAGAACCAAAACAAGGACGCTTTAGGAAGTGTTTTGGAAAACACAGACAAAATCACACAGTTTAATCTACTATGTTGATTTTGAGAAACGAACAGTTTATCTAATTGATCTTGACGATCACAAAAATTTGTATGGGAGGGATAACAGATCTTGAATCTTTGTTTTCTCCGAAGCGATTTTGATTTTTTTCTACCTACTTTAGATCTGTACCATCTATTCTAATCCCACTACGATAACACAAAACGCCTGAATTATAGATTATTTTCTGGACTTCTTCATGTTTTTGATTAATTCAGAGCGTCTGATCTCCTCAGTTATTGCAATTCGCGTCTCCTCAACTAAAATTCTGGCAACGTCTAGCTTTCTTCTTACTTCTTTTACTATTTTATCAAAATACGCAAAAGGATACAACTGCAAATACAACTCTTCCATTATGTCGAACATCTTTTTTGCCTCGGCGGCATGACCAGTTCTTATCTTATCGTAGACATTTCTTCTCAGCTCCCCAATGCAGTCAAGCAAACCCAAAACATACGACTCTTCTTTTACATGGAGTGATTCTATAGCGGGTACTTGGTTTCCTTGCAGAATTGACAAAAGCGAACTCGCCTCTACGAATTCTTGTTCTGGTAGCAAAAGATATCTGTACAAACCCTCAGCAGTTTTTTTGCGGTACTGCGCTAGCAGTTTTTCTGCGGCAAGTACTTTTTTTGCAGCAGACTTGGTATCATTTTTGTGGCAGTCAATTATTGACTCGCTGCACAAAATCACTATTTGGCGGGTGTTTTTGATCAGGCTCTCACGCCCCTCAAGGTTTTTCTCAAGAGATTTTGAAATTTTCTCAAGTGATCGCTTTGTGGAATCTAGCATGTAAGAACCACAAAAAACTAGCATAAAGTCGTTTTCCAAATGGCTTATTTTATGTCCACATTATGATTTCATCATGGAAATCACTGTAAAACAAATGTACCAAATAGAAGAAAACGGCCACCAAATGGGATTTTTGCGTCAGCTGATGATGGAAAATGCAGGTGCGGCAATGGTAAAACAACTAGTAAACAAATTTCCAGACATTTCATCAAAAAAGGTACTTGTATTTGCAGGACTGGGAAACAATGGCGGGGACGCACTAGTTGTTTCAAGGCACCTTGCAGGATTTGGCTGCAAAGTAATTGTAGTTTTGCTTGGCAATCCAAAAGGCATCAAAACAGAAGAATGCAGAACAAACTGGCAAATTCTTGAGAAAATGAAATCAGTACAACTTGGTTTTGGACCAGATGATGCCTCCAACTTTAATGTCGACATTATAGTAGATGGCATACTTGGTACCGGAATTACTGGAACTATTAGGGAGCCACAAGCGTCAGCAATTGATCTGATTAACAAGTCGAGTGCCTTCAAAATATCAGTGGATGTACCAACAGGCATGAATCCAGATACTGGCCAAACTGCAGACAAGTACGTCAAAGCTGACATGACAGTAACGTTTCATAAAATGAAGGTCGGCATGCCAAAGAGGATAGACATTTGCGGAACGATTTTTGTTGAAAAAATTGGCATTCCACCAGAAGCAGAGATCGGCGTATTATGATAGTCCATCAATTAGAGGTAGGTAACATGCAAAATTTTACCTACGTTGTAGAAGACGAGAACGCTGGAGACGCAATAATAATAGACCCGTCGTGGGATCTTGATGATCTAAAACGAGTAATTGAAAAAAACAACCTCAAAGTACAATACATTGTAAACACGCACTACCACTTTGATCACACACTTGGCAATGAAACAATGGCAAAAGAAACAGATGCAAAAATAATCCAGTACAAAACCTCAACACTAAAGCATGACATTGCCGTATCAGACGGTGATAAGATAAAGTTTGGAAGCTCGGAGCTGAGCGTCTTGCATACTCCGGGCCACTCAAAGGACAGCATGTGCCTTGTAGGTGATGGCAAGATTTTCTCTGGCGATACTCTCTTTGTTGGCACTTGTGGCCGCGTTGATCTGCCCGGGGGGGATGCAAAAGAGCTGTATCACAGCCTCGTTGATGTTTTACGAACACTGGACGATGATTTGATTATGTACCCAGGTCACAACTACGGCTCAACTCCTACTGCGACACTTGGAAACCAAAAAAAGACAAATTTTGTAATGCAGCCAAGAACAGAGCAGGAATTTCTACAAATCATGGGAATAGGATAATTGAATCAAGACATTGACATTCTTGTCGACCAACAAAAAGGCCGCGAGTTTTTAGAATCAGTTGAAAAAAAGCATTTTCTTTTTTCTTTGGTTATATCGTATACTGATACCTGCACAATTCCGGGAATTACAGTTGCTGGAAAAAACCCGGCGCTTTTGCAGTATACTTCTCCTGCAGACGCAGAATTTTTGAATTTTGGTTACTGCAAATGCATAAACGTAATCCCAATGACTCCTGATGGCAAGCCGACTCCGGCGCTGCTGACAAAAACCGCACTAGAGTCAGCTAGCATTTCAAACATTGTGATTAATGCAGGCAGCAAGATACTGCCAAAGTTGCCGTACTTTGAGACTGGGCTTCCTTTTGGCAAAAACATAGCAACAGGTCCGGCAATGCCACTTGATGCAGTTACACACGCAGTAGAATATGGGAGAATGATTGGGCGAAGCCTTGGCTCCATAACTGACTGTCTGGTGCTAGGTGAAAGCATACCTGGAGGAACCACAACGGCGCAGGCAGTGCTTGCCTCACTTGGAATTGACGCAAAGGTGAGTAGCAGCATGCAGGACAACCCGCTTGCACTCAAAAACGAAATAGCAAATACTGCCTCAAAACGAATCGATTCCAAAAATCCATTTGATGTTGTTGCAAACGCCGGAGATCCGATGATCCCAACAATTGCTGGGATTCTTAGCACTGCATCGTCATCAACCAAAGTGATTTTGGCAGGAGGAACTCAAATGGCAGCTGTTTTGGCATTTAGTAAAATCACAGGATATGACAAAGACAACACGGCAATTGCCACAACCTCTTATGTAATCGATGATAACACTGCAAACCTAGTTGATACCATAAAGCAAATCGACCAAATACCAGTCTTTTCTGTCAGGCTTGCTCTGAAGGACTCTAAAATAAACGGTCTAAGATCGTTTGCCGACGGATTTGTAAAGGAAGGAGTTGGAGCAGGCGGTGCATCGCTTGCAGCAATGCTAAAAGTTGGAATTGACTCAAAGCATTTGTTGCAGCTGACCGAACAACAGTACGAAAACACTATTTTACTGTAACCGACTTGGCAAGATTTCTTGGGTAATCCGGATCCGTGTTTTTTTCTATTGCAGAATAATATGCAAGAAGCTGAATTGGGATTATCTCTATTAGCGGATAAAACGCCTCGTCAATAGTTGGAATTGAAATCCAATAATCGTATACGTCGCTTGGCTTATCAGAAATTCCAATAATTTTTGCACCTCGCGCCTTGATCTCTCTTGCACTTGTGAGCGTATCATTGTAGGTAAAGTCATTTGGATTTATTATGATAACATAAACGCTTGAATCCATCAAAGCGAGCGGGCCGTGTTTTAGCTCACCACCCGGGATGCCTTCGGCATGAATGTACGCAAGCTCCTTTAGCTTCAGTGCAGACTCGGCAGCAATTGGATAATGGACGGCCCTACCCAGAATGTAAATGTCTGTAACGTCCCTAAGATCCTTTGCTATCTGCTTTATCTTTGAATGATCCGAAAGAACCACTCCAACTGCATCTGAGATCTTGGCGTTATCAATTTTGATGCAGCCATCGCACAGCTTTTCCGTTATCTTGTAAATGACGCTAAGCTGCGATGTAAAGCTCTTTGTTGCAGCAACGCCAATTTCTGGGCCGCAACTCATTCCCATAACGAGTGCTGACTCTTGAGCCAGAGAAGACGTCAAAATATTGACAAGGGACAGTATCTTTGCGTTGGATTTTTTTGCAATGTTTACTGCCTCCAAAACGTCGGCACTCTCACCGCTTTGCGAGATGGCAACAAGAATGGAGTTTGGCTCAATAGCATCAGGTGAAAAAGAAAGCTCGCTTGATATTATTGGCTCTACCTTTATCTTTGCATGTTTTTGCCAAAGGTATTTTGCGACTAGTGCCGCATTGTAGCTTGTGCCGCTACCAGTAATGTAGATATTTTTTGCATGCTTGATAAAATCAGTGGCTGCGTTTATTGCATCCATGGAACTCTCGCCTGCCTGAATTATTGTCTCTGGCTGCTCTGAGATCTCTTTTAGTGTAAAGTGCGCATAATCGCCCTTGTATGCATCCGCAAACTCCTTTGAGACCTTTGTTACCTGGTGTTTTACCGGCTCGCCTTCAAAGTTGTATATCTGAATCCCAATTTTGTCAAGTAGTACAAACTCGCCATTATCAAGATAAATCGCATCATCAGTTTTTTCTATGAATCCAAGAACGTCACTCGACAAAAAGTATCCGTGCTTTCCAATACCAATTATCAGGGGTTCATGATGTCTGGCAGCTGAGAGAGTTCCGTTTTGAAACATTGCAACAAACGCATAATGACCTTTGAGTCCTAAAATCGTTTTAATCATGGCTTTTTTTATGTCGCTTGTTTGGTCATAATTGAACTGCAACAAATTGGCAATTACTTCACTGTCGGTCTGGCTTTTGAACTGGTAGCCTTTTTTTTCTAAATCCACTTTGAGCTCATCATAGTTTTCAATGATGCCATTATGCACTATGGCAATTTGACCAGAACTGCTTGGGTGTGGGTGTGCATTGACATCAGTCACATTACCGTGTGTAGCCCACCTTGTGTGGCCAATTCCAATATTTCCTGGCAACGAATCTAGGTGAAGCGAGCTGTTTACTTCTGCGACCTTGCCTACTCCCTTTTTGACAAGAATCTCCTGGTTGGACTTTGTGGCAACACCTACACTATCGTAGCCTCGGTACTCCATTCTCTTTAGGCCCTTTACAAGAATGGGTGCCGCCAACCCATCGCCATAATATCCTATTATAGAACACATTTTCTGCAGTGATTTAACAAATCAGCTATTTAGATATAAGCGTCGTTTATGATTGAGACTCTGATTGAGGCTCTGACTCTTCTTGTTTTGCTTCGGCTGGGGGATTGTTTTGCACTTTGAATTTTGGCGATAGTTGAATGAGCCCTTCTTCTTTGATATTTACAATATATGACGGGATGGTGACGACTCTGTCTCCGATTGTTACGTGTCCGTGAACTATGGCCTGTCTTGCTTGGTACGGCGTCTTAAATGAGAACTTTTTCTGAACCATTGTCTGAAATCTGCGCGAGAGCAAGTCATCGATATCCAAGTTAAGAACGTCATCTAAGGTGGCGCCCTCCTTTACAAGTCCAATTCTTGTCAGTGAGTTCATCAAGATTGGTTCTTTTTGTTCTCTTATTTCTTGTCTGAGTGCTAAAAGTGATCTTGCCTGGTGTCTGACTCGTGATAGCTCAGTTCTTGCCTTCCATAACTCTCGCTTGTTTTTCAATCCATAGGTTCCCAAAGTGTTGAGATCCTCCATCATAAAGTCATAATTTAGAGGACGTTTTGGTTTTCTCCAGATTCTACTTGGATAATGAGGATCTCCCAATCATTTCACCTATTTCTTTGCCTTTGCATCCGGAGCTGGTGCCTTTGCCTTTGTGTCAGCCGGTGTCTTTCCTGCAGCTGGAGACTTTCCTGCCGCTGCAGCTTTTGCCGGTGCAGTGGCTGCTGGTGCTGCACCTGCTGCCGGAGCTGCTCCTGCAGCTGCTGGTGCTGCACCTGCCTCTGCTCCTGGAGGTAGCACACCTGCAGGTAATACTTTACCGCCCTTTTTAACTCCAACTGATGCTCCCTTACGACCAGTAGTTCTAGTTCGTTGACCTCTAACCTTTAATCCAAAAGTATGACGAAAACCTCGCCAGCTGTTTACCTGTTTTTCCCTCTCAATGTCATTTCTTACTGTAAATGCAACGTCTGATGTTATTAGATGAAAACTATTTCCAGATTCGACATCCTTTCTTCTATTGTAGATCCAAGCTGGAAAATTAACAGATGTGGGATCTTTTAGCGCCTTTTCAATGACTTCTACTTGAGATTCTGTAAGAAACCCAATGTTGCTATTTGGGTTCAAATCCAAAGCGCCAATTAGCGCATTGGCAAAATTGTAGCCTACTCCCTTAATCTGGGCAAGTCCAACTGAGAGCTTTTTGTCTCCTGGAACATCCTTTCCAACAATCCTAACAATGTGCCTATATTCTTGTGCTGACAAGTATTGGAAAATCAATTCAACCCCGATAAAAACCCTACCCGAATATTGAGCAAAGATTCGTTCACTAATATTATATCATAACATAACGTAACAGTAGCGATTGACAGCAGTTTCAGAACTTGTTCAGAGATGCTACAGCTCTGAGCCCAAATACACCGAAATAAAAGCAGGAGTTCCAGAAGACTATGAGGACATAAAAACAATACGGGATCTTCTTGAAATTAATTACAAGCTTCTTGAAGCAAGAGAGCAGCTTAGAAAAAATCTTATCAGTGCCATGAAATCTGGCGAGAAAAAATATCCGGGAATTCTAGGATATGACGAAGACGTGATCCCTGCACTGGATAGGGCGATTCTTTCTGGGCATGACATCTTTTTGATTGGCCAAATAGGACAAGCCAAAACAAAATTAGTCGAGACAATCGCAAAGAATCTTTTATCGCCAATCCCAATAGTTGACGGTAGCATAACAAGTGACTGCCCAATGGACCTGCCAGCAGATGAGCTGATTTCATTATTGGAAGGACAAGAAGCCAACAAATCATCACCGAAATTCTACATAAGCCCTGAGAGCTCTCAAAAAATTCTTGACAATAATCTAGATACAAAAATCACATGGGTTGACGGGCAACAAAGGTTCCGGTATGTCTTGGCAACACCTGACATATCGGTAAAGGATCTTGTTGGGTACATTGATGCAATCAAGGTTGCCAAAAAAGGCGTAGAGATGTTCAAAATTGAATCATATTCGCCAGGACAACTGATGCAGGCAAAACACGGAATATTTTGCATTGATGAGCTTCCGGTTTTGGATCCAAGAAAACAGGTTGCACTACTCTCTGTATTGCAAGAAGGCAGATACACAACAGGCTCGTATCCAGTAATGTTTGAGCCAAAGACTGTCTTTTTTGCGACTGCAAACCCAATTGACTACACACATTCTGGCAAAATCATTGAACCGCTTTATGATAGGCTAAAGAGTCATGTGCACACCCATTATCCAAAAACCATGGATGATGAAATGCTGATAATTTTACAAGAGGCAAAAACAGCCAACTGCTTTATTCCAGTTTTTGTATTAAGAACCCTTACAAGATTGGTGCAAAAAGCACGCAACAATCCGGAAATAAATCAAGCCAAGGGCGTAAGCGTAAGATTTGGCATACATGGTTTGGAGCTTCTAGTTGGCGAGTCGGAGAGGACGCGAGCAATCCCCTACCAAACAGTGGCAGTACCAAGGCACTCTGATATGTACTGTCTTGCACAAATTGCCAAGTTTGAGCTTTCTGAAATTGATGATACACTTGAAAACCGCCACCACATATTTGGCGAACTTCTTGGCAGTGCGATCAAAGACACATGCCTTGAGTATCTGCAAGGCATTGATGCCGAAATTCTAGAATCAATAAAGCAGGAATTTACTGGCAAGACATTCCAGGTCTCGCAAAAAATTGTTTGGTCAAACGGCCAAACCTCGTATGAAAAACAACTGCAAAACTTTACCCAGCTTAACAACCTCATAATCTCAAAACTAGAACAAATAAAACAAGAACAGTCAAGCTTTGTGGAAAAACTAGCTGCAGACAAGATCCCAAACAAAAACATCACACTTGGAACCCAAGCCGTAAATGAGCTAAAGGCCGCAGTCTTAGAGGTAGTCTTAGACGGCCTGTGCTTTGTCACGCCAAAGATAATTGATAAAAAAGAAGCTGGTTATGTCGCTGCATAATTTCAAAAATTTTGTGTATTTTTCGGCCACGCAAGAAAAAAGACAAGATTCCAATGAAAAATCGCGAACCCTTGACCAAAAAACACTAGAGCGAATTCTCAAAACGCTTGCGAGCCAATCGATGCGCGAAAAAGCACCAACATTAGATGAACTTGAAAACATTCTGCTAACTAACATACGGGAACTAAGCTCAGATTCGGTGCCGCACGAACAATCAGACCAAATTCCAAAAAGTGACGATATACACCATATCACAAAATACCTAATAGAACAGGGCTATCTCAAAGACGACACAAACTGGCTTACAAAGAAGGGGTTCTTTGCAATAGGCAACCAAATTCTCCGTGATCTAATGAATGAGCTAAAGACAGGCGAGTTTGGATTACATGAAACCAAGTCAGTAGGCATTGGCACGACAATTTTGGATACTACAAAAAAGTTTGAGCTTGGCGATGAGCTGAAACTACTGAGCGTTCCAATTACCATACTTAACACCATAAGCCGACTCACAAAGAAAGGATCAGAATTAAAATTTCCACTTGATATAGATGTGGATGACTTTGAAGAGTTTGAAACAATCGAGGATGTAAGGACTGCAGTTGTCTACTGCATAGACTTGAGTTCTACTATGAAGTCTTCTCTGACTGGCCCCAGTATTAGTCGAATCGAGGCAGCAAAAAGAGCGCTATGGAGCCTTTACGTTCTAAACAACAAGTTCTTTCCAAACGATTCTATTTCGGTTGTCGGCTTTGCTTCGATGGCATCCATTGTGGATCCATTTGACATACCGTTCCTGAGGACATATGACGCAAACGATGATTTTTTGCACTATACCAACTATCAGGCAGCATTTAGACTGGCAAAAAAAATTCTACAAAAAAATTCCGCCAAAAACAAACGAATCGTCATGATAACGGACGGTCAGCCAAGTGCATGCTTTGTAGATACTGAAAACCAAAAAAACTCAATACTATCTGAAAAACCATACTCCAATTTTTATGAGCCAGACCCATCATTGCTATCAAAAATACGAGAGGAGCGCAACATGAAAATTGACAGTGGCAGCATGGTTTACCTCTGCTATAGATACAAAAAGGTAGATCCAAAAGTAAACGAGCAAACCATTAATGAGGCAAAAAAATGCAAGCGCGAAAACATCCAAATTGACACAATTGTAGTCAGCGAGGAAGCAGAGCTGCTAGACTATGTCAAGCAAATGGAAAAACAACTGCAAGGCAAAACCTATCACATAAATCAAAACAACATGGAAAAGGTCCTAGTCATTGACTATCTGTACAACACCAAGAAAATATTAAGTGTAAAAAACTAGGCACGCCATGACGGAAAACTATGACAAGGGCAAGGTGCTTGAGGACTTGTTCAACCCAGACATATCAATCATTTTAGCAGAGCTGGAGAATGGTAGCAAAGAATCAGCCTATCTGGCAAACAAGATTGGAATCTCAGAAGAAGAGATCAAAACACGCCTTGGCTACCTAATCGGGGCCGGTTTTGTCATATCATCAAACTCTCCTTTATCATACACTGTCAACGCAGACAAGATTGCAAAAATCATGGAAAGTGATGAAAACTACAAAAACGTAGTTGATGGCCTAACTGAGCTTGACAGCTATCTTAACTGATTTTCTTTTTCCGGTTTTTTATTTCTAATATTACAGCGAGTCCAACTCCGACAAATCCGGAAACTATTAGCGACTGCCCTAAGAGGTTTAGTGCAATAAAGTTCTTGTCTGGCATGTGTGTCAAACCCATTACAATTGGAACTTCGCTTGTAGCCGAACTTTGCAATAATAATTTGTAGCTTCCCTTTACCGTAATTTCGAACTGCTCCTCTGTTGATCTTTGGCTGATCTCAATTGATGTTATCTGTTGTCCAATTGGATCTAATATTGTGGCAACTAATCCATCAAAACTTTCTGCCTGAACGACAAAAACACCTGTATTTGCTATGGAGGGATCTAATTCCTTTATCAGCTCAACTGGCGAGGCATCGCTTGCCACTCCCTCAACTATTGCGAGGTCCTGCGTTACAAGATTTGATCCATAAAACGAAGTTACCATGCCAATTGCTACAAGTGCGCCCCCAATGAACAAGATTAGATGGGATTTTCTCATTACACACCGCTCAGTGGGGTCCTATATTGAGGTATTTTTGAGAATGTTTTTTATGATGGTTGAATCAAAAAAGTTAGTCTTGGCTAAAAAAGTTAGCCTAGGCTAACTTTTAAATAGACAAAAAATGGTCATTATGCGTATAGATCTTGAAAGCATTTTCAAAAATGACATCCATCCTAGTAGTAACTACGATACTTGCCACGTTATACTTTGTCTACCCAAATATCTCAGATGCCAAAAACGAGGAAAAAACGTTTGTCACGCATACTGGTGCAGTCATAAAAACATCAGGCGAGGTTTTGGATCCAGTATACACTGCACAAACAGTCGAGTTTGATCCCGAAAAATATCTTCGAGAATTCAACTATGGCCGCATCTCAAAGTTAGAAGACGGCAGAACATTGCGCGAATTTACAATTATTGCAGAAGACGATAAAATTATGGAAATCTCCCCAGGTGTTTTCTATAATGTATGGACCTTTAATGGTACGGTTCCAGGTCCGACTATAAGGGCCACAGAAGGCGATCTTATTCGCATATACTTCATCAACAATGGCTCAAAAGAGCATACCATGCACTTTCATGGAATCCATCGAGCTGAAATGGATGGGGTGTTTGAGCCAGTAGGGTCTGGGGGTGGTAGATTTCCTTATGAGTTTGAGGCAGGGCCTGTAGGCGTTCATCCATATCACTGTCATGTGATGCCACTTGAGGAACACATCGTGCATGGCCTGTATGGTGTTTACATAGTTGATCCAAAAGAAGGCAGACCGGCAGCAGATGAGATGGTTATGGTTCTAAACGGCTTTGATACTGATTTTGATACTGAGAATAATTTCTATGCAGCAAACACAATTCCGTTTTACTATCAACACCATCCAATTCAAATTAACACTAATGAATTAATCAGAGTTTATGTTGTAAACATGGTGGAATTTGATCCAATAAACAATCTGCACCTGCACGGCAACCTATACTATTATTATCCTACAGGAACTGATACGGTTCCTTCTACATACACTGACATGATAACGCTGTCTCAAACTGAGAGAGGAATCATGGAATTTGAATATACATACCCAGGAAAATATCTATTCCACGCTCATAAGGTCGAATTCTCAGAAAAGGGCTGGGTTGGAATATTCCTAGTAAAGGACAATCCAGATCAAAAATCACAAGGGGAAATAGGATATGGAACTTAGCAACAAATCATCAAAAGGAAAAATGATCGCAAGTGGAATAATTCCATTTGCGCTTCTCATACTTTTGGTGGCGTATATCTTTGGTCCAGGCTCTGAACTTTTGGATTTAGGTGTAGCACTACCCGAGGTAACAATAGAAAAGGTTGATTTTGTGGACCATGAAATTCGAGCAACTGTAAGAAACACAGGACCAATACCTGTTGAAGTTACGATGGCAGATATCAACGACAGAATACAACCTGCAGCAGTAGAGCCAGATAGATTTCTGGAGCGATATGAAACGGCTCTGGTAAGAATACCCTTTGAATGGAACGAGGCACAACCCTACATAATTGGAATTACCATCGAAGATGGAACAAGATTTGAAAAAGAAATAGAAGCTGCAGCTACTGCATTAGAACCAAGTCTTGAGCTTGCTGGATTTTTTGCTATAATCGGCACTTATGTTGGAATAATACCTGTCATGATAGGATTACTTTGGCTTCCATTTATCAAAAAGATTAGCAAAAGCAAGTATCACTTTTTTTTGGCACTGACTGCAGGACTTTTACTGTTCTTAGGCATTGATTCTGTTGAAGAGGCGCTAGAAGTTTCTAGAGAAAGTCTTGCTAGTAGCTTTAATGGCGCATTGCTTGTGGCCACAGTTATTGTGCTGTCCTTCTTTGGGTTATACTATACTGGCGAGAAATTAGTAAAAAGAACAGAATCATCTAGAATGACAAAACCTGTGGCAATTGCATTAATGATTGCAATAGGCATCGGGCTGCATAATTTTGGCGAAGGACTTGCAATAGGTGCAGCTGTTGGTCTTGGCTCTATTGCGTTTAGCACCTTTCTAATAGTTGGATTTGCTTTGCACAATACAACTGAGGGTATTGCCATTGCGG
Source organism: Candidatus Nitrosotenuis sp. (assembly GCA_036396715.1). Lineage (GTDB taxonomy): Archaea > Thermoproteota > Nitrososphaeria > Nitrososphaerales > Nitrosopumilaceae > Nitrosotenuis. The sequence continues at coordinate 14,061 of DASWKH010000029.1, read as the reverse complement.
CGCCAATGTCACGAGGAAAAACAATGATTGGAAAGCTTGCAGGACTGGGAATGATTGCAGGAGCTCCGGCAATTTTTGGTGCATGGATAGGCGGGTTTGTTTACTCTCCATTTACTTCGGTAGTTTTTCTCTCAATAGGGGCAGGCGCCATATTTCAAGTAACAATTACCATACTGAGGTGGATGCGAGAAGAAGGCGACAAAAACCTCTCCAGTGCCGCAGTAGCATCCGGATTTGCCATAGGGATGCTGATCATGTATCTGACAAGCATTCTAGTCTAATACGGCTCGGGGTGTATTGTTATGACAGAATTTTTAAAATAATTTCGTATGTTTTGCTCGATTTGCGAGGTAAGATCGTGAACCTTTTCAATTGACAGGTTTTTGTCAAACGAACAATTGATGTCGATTTTTAACAGCTCATCAAAATTCAGCGTCACGATGCGTCCAACTCTCTTGACTTCGGGATGCCCCTTTAACAGCTGAATTATTTTCTCATCTGATGTTTTGTGTCCTTTTAGATCCTTTGGTATGGCAATGTATGGCTCCAGATGAATTGTAATGTTCTCTATTTCTGGCAGTGACTGCTTGATTTTACTTTCTATTATTTCTGAAACCTTGTGGGCCTCCTCAAGGCTCATCTGCCTGTCAACCATTACGTGCAAGCTTGCAAATATGCCACTATCGGAGGTATGTTGACTAACATTGTGCACTCCCTTGACTCCTGGAACATTTGAGGCAACTTCATAAATTTTTGAATCCCTTGGCACATCCCGCCAGCTGGGCTCAAAATGGACAGTTATCTCCGAGTTTGAGATCGATTTTTTGATATTTTCTTCGACTCGGCTGCTAATCTCGTGAGCCCTATCAAAGCTAGCGTCGGCACGCAGCGATATGGTGACGTCTGCAAAAATCAAATCGCCTGACTTTCGCATAAGGATTGGTCCTGCATCGAGGACTTCGTCTGTTGACAAAACAATCTCCCTTACCCTACTTACCAGCGTAGGTGAAATAACATCTGTCAGCTCTTGCGCTGTTTTGTAGACTAGCTTAAGGCTGAGAAAGCAAAGCAGCACTCCAAGAATCAGTGCTGCAACAAAGTCTCCATCATGAAAACCAACCGTAACTAGAATTATCCCCACAATGACTACAAGAGTTGAGCCCAAATCCATGAACGCGTGGTAAAAGTCAGCTTTGAGCGTGGTGCCGCCAACTTTGTTTATTGCCTTTTTTAGTAAAGTAATCCTAAAAACATCAGTACCTATTGTGTAAATTGCGGCAGCAAGCGCAAGCATTCCTGGGACTATTGTGGGAGGAGGGCTTTGAATTCTGATAATTGCCTCATAAATGAAAAAGATTGCAATTAGAAATATCGCAATGCCGCCAATTAGGCCGCCAAGTGATTCAATCTTTCCATGACCGTATGTGTGTTCTGCATCTGGTGGCTTTATGGCAAACCTGGCTGCCATCAGCAGCACAACTGTCACAACACTATCCAATAATGCGTGAATGCTGTCTGTCAATAACGCAAGGCTGTTGGAAATTATGCCAAAGACAAACTCGACTACAAATGCAGACAGTATTGCAATTAAGGAGATCTTTAGGGCATTTGTCCTTTGTAAAAAGACGTTTTGCATTAAAACTCTATTTTCAAAGCTTACTAGTGAACCACTACCAGACGTCCGGTAGCCTCTTCCTGCTTCACTGACCATGGTATGATCTCTACAGGCGTAACTTCCCGCAGTTCCTGCGGTAGATTAATGTTGAAAATATCTAATCCCTTTTTCAAAATGTTAATTGCTGCATTGTGGTCCCTGTCAAGCACCAGGCCACATACATCACATCTGTGAGTCCGAACGACCAAAGACTTTGGCACTGCATTTCCACATCTTGAGCAGTCAATGGTTGTATTCTTTGCTGGAACCTCTACTAGCATGCACTTGTAGTCCAGCATATTTGTGAATGTACCCCATCCAGAATCTAGAATGTTTCTTGCCCATTTGTGGTTTTTTACCATATTCAGTTTTTGCAGTCTTTCCAAAAATATCACATCATACTTTCTTGCATATTGTGTAGATATCTGATGCAAGAAGTCTTTTCTGCGGTTTTTAACTCGTTCATGGACTATCTGATACCATCTTACTGCCTTCTTTCTGTTGTTTGAGCCTTTTTGCCTTCTGGCTATCTTTCTCTGAGCTCTTGCCAATGGCTTGAGCATTTTTTGCAGATTCAATGGGTTTGGAGTTACAAATCCATCCGAATCATATGCAAAATTCTTGATTCCTACATCTATTCCGACTGATTTTGTGATACTGAATTTTGTCAGTACGGCATCAACATCACATGTTATGGAACAATACCATTTGCCGGTTTTTGATCTTGTTACTGCTATTTGCTTGATTTCTATATTTTCTGGAATTTTTCGGTGCTGCATGATTTTGATTTTTCCTATTTTTGAGAGATGCAGAAAACCATCTTTGATTTCAAATCCTGACTGGTTGTATGCGAATGTGCGGTATTCTATGTATTTTGCAAATTTCAACTTGCCTACCTTGTGTCCTTTTTTGTTCAAGGCGATCAGGGATTTCTGGGCCCCATCTATCTGCGTTGATATCATCTGGAGCATTTTGGAATGATATGAGTAAAGCCACGATTCCTGTTCCTTTAATTCGGTCAGAAAATAATTGAGGTCGTTTCTTGTCTGGAATCCCTCATTGTTTATTTTTTCAACCATCTTGTTGTAGGTCCATTTGCATGCACCAAGCGTGTTTTGCAGCCTTTTCCACTGGGAATGATTCGGATACAGTCTGAACTTGAGGTTTCTTGTCACTGTCAATGGTTTTAGTTAGACATGCATGCCTAAAACAATTATGACTGAAAAGATTGTAATCTCTGATGTGTGCAATATCAACTAACATACAATCGGGTGGTATCTTCGTGAGTAGGAATGCGATCCATCTATTTAGAAAATCTTCGATAGAATGGGTGATCTTCTCGTCGTGTTTCTATAACCTACTTTGAGATAAATTATACGATAACATTATCTTTTATGAATGCAAAATCAAAATAAATTGAACAAGATGGTACTGGCGGCATTAGGGTTACTACTAATTCCATTGTTATCAGAGGCAAATGCGGCATCAAACCCAAACTTGTACGTGTCTGCAGAAAACCCGTTTTATGACAATCATTTTGCCGGCTCGATGGTAATTGAGGTCGTAGTTAGTGATCCCAACCTTTCTGATACTGATGAAGGAAAGGGCGAGCCAGACGTTACACTAAACGGAAATGCTCTAAGGATGGTTCAGGCAGGAGATGGAAAATGGTACGCATATTTTGCAAATGTTGACAAGGCAAAGATTGCAGACCAGATTTCCCTTGATGCGGGAGTTGCTGGCGAAGGTTTGGACTTTGGCGTCTTTTGTGGAAGAGACACCATATCACTTGGCCCATCATTTTCAGAAACAGACGGAATCGCATTACCAAAAGACACTATGACTGGTTCAACAAATGGAAACTCTGGATTTAACACGTGCACTGGCGCACCGTCAGGCTCAATCATAAATAATGTGGTTAGAAATCCAAGATCAATTAACACAAACTCAGCTGTCCCAACTGGACAAATTGGTTTGGATGATGATGCATGGCCAATAATCCAACTTTATTCATTTAGCAGCAATGTGGTAATACAGTACAACGCAGCAGGTGGTACACAACAAGTAACCTTACAATATGACGACATACCAAACATCTCACTGAGTCTAGATAGGGCTGACTACCCGCCAGGCTCCGAAGTTTTTGTTACCATTCATGACATACAGCTGAATCAGGATCCGACAGCGCGAGATTCTTGGACATTTAACGTCGGTTCTCCGCAAGCAACATTTTATGCAGCATTCACAGAAAATGGCGCAAATGCAGCAAATGGGGCTGCAGGTCTTACCAACCTAGTCTCAAAGCTGGCCAGCTTGGGGTTTGATAACAACGGAAAAATCTCGATGAATCTTGGGTCAGTAGCTGATCTAAAAGAAAATGGATTTCAGTCAGATGAGGCCACTGATGGTGGTCCCAATACATACACCCAGATTGTGACATTCGTAGAGTCCCAGCCAAACACTGGCATATTTGAGAACTTTGACTTTGGCAATGAGGCAAACATAATGGTTTTGTCTACTACACCAAGGGGCCAAGCCGCAACAATAGAATACAATTCCAAGTCCGCCTCGATTGTGTCCGGCCAAGGAACTGCAAGCGTCAATTTAGGCACAACACAGGTGCTTTCTGGCCAAAAAATTCCAGTAACAGTAACGGATTCTGATCAAAACATAAACTCGGGGGCAAGGGACAGACTTGAGGTCTTTAGAAGTTCTGCAATAATTCCCTCTCTTACAATTGGAAGCCCAATCACTTTGGAAGATGCAGACGACGTCCAAATCTACAATCCTGCAGCAGAACCTCCAGTAGGTGGGGTATCTGTCAGCTCGTCAGTTAATGATACAAACTCTGACAGACTAATACTTGATACGAGGCCATCTACTGGTATTGCCAACCAAAACTTTGAGCAGATCTCAATTGATCTTGATCTTACCGCTACTGACTTGCAAAGCTTATTGATTGACGTCTCTGTTGCTAACAACTTTGGAACAAACTGGATAAACTATGATTTCAGATCACTTGAAAAACAACTTGGTATCACAGATTTTTCTGACACATCAATGTCATTATATTTTGGGTTGGGAGATCTAACTCCAATCACAATTGTTGATGTAGGTGATATGACAGGTGCACAAGGGTTCATCCAGTTTGATGATGCTGACGTCGACTTGATATCTTCAGAATCTGGATCGGTATTTTTGGTCATCAATTTCGATGAGTCAGCAAATTCTGCACCACAAGGAGCTATATCTACTGAAACAGACACCCAACCAATAGTCTTTGATCTTTTCTCCTTTGGAACAAAAAATAATGTCGATGTAAACAATGCAATATACAGATTTGAGCTGCAAGAAACCTCGACTAACACTGGAATCTTTACTGGAACACTGGAATATCTAATTGCAAATCAGCTCAATCAGTATGATGCAAGCACGATAAGAACTTTGAGAATAATTGATGAGGATGTCAAATTCTTTGTAAACCAAAGACTGATTGACGAAAAAGGAATCAACATAGCATATTCTGATGTATCCCAAGTTGGCTCAACAGAAATCTCATCATCTAAGACTGACATAAACACGCATTCAGGTGTGGTTTCCCTTACTGCAAAAGCATTCAGGTTTGGCCAGCCAGTAACGGTGGTTCTAAACGATCCTGACCTTAATGTAAAACACGACGGAATTGACATTTACTCTGTAATTGACGACCCGGCATCGGCAAACGTTGACACAGTAGGTACTACGGGCGGAGGCATCCTGCTTGAGGTCTTGATAAAAGACATTCGATACAAACGCTGTACCATAAATGGAACAGAGCACGGAGGTCTTGCCGCTTCTGGGTTCAGCCTAGTTGAAACAGGGCCAAACACCGGACGGTTCCAAGGTGTCTTCAAACTACCCTCACAAATTTGCAACAAGGATGGCACCAAACTTATTTCTTCGGCTGGCGGAATAATTGATCTCAAGTATCATGACTTTAGAGATTCTTCAGGACAGCAAAACATCTTTAGTCTAAGTAAAGGTGCAACATCTACACCAACTAGTCCTCCTGTCTCAAATGCCGCAAAACCAGAATTAAAGACGCCTGCCATTCCAAGCTGGATTAAAAGTAATGCCGAGCGGTGGTCATCCGGTGTAATTTCTGATACTGAATTTATTGATGCAATAGAATTTCTGGCAAAAGAAAAGATAATTGCAGTAAAGAAAAACCAGTCCCTTGAACAATCAAAATCTGTACCTGACTGGATCAAAAAAACCGCATCGTGGTGGGCAGACAGTCTGATCTCAGATGAAGATTTTGCAAAAGGGCTAGAATATCTTGTCAATACTGGGGTCATACGGCTATAAACTACAATTGGGGTTTATTTTGTTAATTAAAAATCGATATACAACAAATAAAAACAAAATTTTAAAAGAGTTGACGTTTTGAAGTCAAAAAAGGTTCAAGAAGAGTATAATCAAGTCAACTTTTCTTTCATAGAATACATAAATACCCTAAAACGTTGTACATGCCTAGAAATGAAAGGAGCTGGAATACTGGCAGTAGTGTTTTTGTCGCTTATGATCACATCATCAGCTCTTCCGACTGTACAGGGACAAGTTGATGGCAGTCAGATTCCGCCACTTTCAGTCAAAACCGAGCTTCCTTTGTACGATCAGGGGGATTCAGTAGTCTTTAACGGCTTTGTAAAAAATCTGGATCTAAACAATCTCGTGGATGTTACAGTTAGAGTTATTGGTCCACTTGTTAATGGCACTTCAAGTAACGTTGTCCAAGTAAAGCAAATCAAACCACAGTTGGATGGCTCCTTTGAAGGATCTTTTATTGTGAGTGGTCCTCTTTGGCAAAAAAAGGGTGACTATCAAATTATAGTAAATTATGGCCCTCAAAAAGCACAAACTACATTCTTCTATAATGGCGGCACGGGAAGTACTGACGTTGATGTACCACCACCTCCTCCACCACCAAAATGTGGCGAGGGTGAAATTCTCAAAAACAATCAATGCGTACCGTTTGAAACAACGCCGCAATGTGGGCCTGGAACTGTCTTAGACACGGTAACAGGGCTATGTGTTGTTGCACCTCCAGTAGACTGTCCACCAGGACAAATGCTAGTTGGAGGCCAATGCATTGACGAGCCACCTAAGGATACCGGACCAGAATGCGGCCCAGGAACAGTAGCTAAGGATGGTATTTGCGTTCCAGAAGTGACACCTCCACCACCAACAAACGGCTGTTTGATTGCAACTGCCGCATTTGGTAGCGAGCTTGCACCACAAGTACAACTACTCAGAGAAGTAAGAGACAACGTGTTATTCGGCACAAGCTCTGGAACAAGCTTCATGACTGGCTTTAACTCTGTCTACTACTCATTTAGCCCAACTATTGCAGACTGGGAGCGAAACAATCCAGTATTCAAAGAAGTAGTAAAGACAGCAATTACACCAATGCTTTCGACTCTGTCGATACTCAACTATGTTGAGATTGACTCTGAGCAAGAAATGCTTGGATATGGAATTGGCATCATATTGCTAAACATTGGAATGTACTTTGTTGCTCCGGCAATAGCCATAGTCAAACTTAGAGGCATAATTAGCAAAAAACACCTCTAAGATTAATATCCCCATTTCTCACACCAATCATATGCACGTTGAATACGAGGAATTCGCATCAATTGAGGATATCTTTTCGTACATGGCATCAGTAATGCCTCCAATGAAAAATGCAATGCCAATAAACTCGTACAAAGGATATGTCTTTGCGTTTATCCCGCTGACTCATAGCAACGGTGATGTCTATCTTATGATTTACACCAAAGGCACACTTGATGGAAGAATTTTAGAGTTTGACATCAACACAAACACTTACAGAAAGGTCAGCGCAATTGAAAGGGCAGACAAGACCTACTTTATTGTCTTGACTCCAAAAAGAAATACAATTGCAGACGAAGCAATAAAACAAATATAATTTCTATCTAGTGTACGCCGGCGCAGTAATAGATCTGCTTCTTGCATATTTTTCAACAATGTCTTCTGGCAGCTTGCCATTGAAGAGATCTTTGCAGAGGCCGCGCAAATATCGCATTATTGCCCATGTTCCTGCCTTTATCAAGCCATACATGAAGACCTTCATCGGAGGCCCGTATGTCTTGTTTCGAAGTATGATTGGAACAATGTCGTTAATTACACGCAGGTTGTTTTCCCAACATCTCCAAAATAGTGTAAACTGCGCCTCGTTGAGGTTGCCAAAGTGCATCGAGTTCTTTTCACTAAAGTCCTGGTATAGTAACGGCGCGACTAGGCCTCTAAAGCTTGTCTTTCTAAAGTCTTCAATCAAGTCTATGGTGTATTGTGTTTCATCAGGCGTTTCGTCTGGCCAGCCGATAATTAGCGTGGCTGCTGGGAACCAGTGATTCTCATTCATGACTCTTGCACCCTCTCTTACAACCCATCCCCACTCGTCAGTTGAGAACGGTTTTGTCTTTACGCCAAGGTGTTTTTTTACCATTCTTGGGGCAACAGTTTCAATTCCAAGGTTTGTTGCAAGCCATCTCCCGGTTGTGTGCATGTTGTTTATTTCAGACATTTGTTTTAGAAGCTCAGGGTCTGCGGCAACTGCAGAAAACGTCATGTGGGTTGTTCCAACAAAGTTTGCGCCAAGTGACTTGAGTCCTCGCCACAACTCAGTTATTGCGTCGCGGTTTGGCTGAAAGTCTTTGTTATCACACCCATAAAGTAACATCTCATCAGAGTGTAACCAAATTGAATCAAACCCATAGTCCAAGTTGATTTTTGCCTCGTACTGGAGCCTTTCTAGTGGAAGATCCTTTTTGGATCTCTTGTTTACATCACAAAAGTCGCAACCCCTACCACATCCTCGCATTGCCTCAATTAAGGAATTGACTGTTGGACCATGAATGATTGGTATGTTTTGTATGTTTTTGACAAAACAATGCATCAGCTCTGGAGCATCCCCATTTTCCAAGTCTTTGAACAAGTCTAGTGCAAGCTCGTCTGCTTCGCCGACTACGACAGTGTCGAGTCCGTGTATTCTCATTCTGTCTGTTTTGGCCAGCTCCCAAGCGCCGTTTCCGCCAACGACTACGTGAAAATTATATTTTTTCTTTAGCTGAATTATTTTTGCGCACATCCTCTTGAACTTCATTGCCACATAGGATAATTTTTCAGGCGACATGGTAGTTGTCACCGGAGCCATTCCTAACGGGTCCATTACATTAATTCCGACTACTTTGGTGTCAGGACCAATTGATTTTTCAAGATAATCAGGATTTGCTACAAAGACTTCGTCCCTTTTGTATCCCTGCAACAAGGCACTTTCTACTCTTCGCAGGCCTACTTGGGCTACCTTGGCCTCACCAGTATTAGGGTCTGTCTCGACTGCCGGACAAAAAACCTTGTCAAAGACCCATTCTGGGAGAAGCTCGTATGGGCCGCACGCTATGAACCCATAAAGAAAATTACCGCGATAATTAGTCATAAGACTGCGGTCTGCAGTAAGAACTATCCTTTTGCCAGCCAACTAAGTAATGACTTGAAATATACTATAAATTACTTACTGAGTGTATTTTTGACAGAACCGTATTTTTCAAGCTTAAATTACACAGTTAACTAGGTTTTTCAAATGAAAGATATGTCTGAGCCAAGACACACCGAACCACATCTTTCCGAATCAAGTGGGATTAGGGATTTTGTTTTTGGTTTTGGTGATGGAATCAATACCTCACTAGGTATAGCTGCAGGCGTTGGAGGAGCAGACGTGTCATCCAATTTTATCATACTTGCGGCACTTGTTGGAATGTTTACGGGAGCAAAAGCAATGGCAGTTCAAAACTATCTTGCAGTAAAAGCACATCGTGAACTACTAAAATCAGAAATTGCAAGAGAGGAATGGGAAATTGAAAACAAGCCAGACTTGGAACGACAAGAAATAGAAGATATCTACAAGGCAAAGGGATTTTCGGGAAAAGAACTTGAAATGGTTGTAAACAAAATAACTTCGGACAAAAAAGTATGGCTTGACACAATGCTCACAGAAGAATTAAAGCTAAATGTCGAAGTCTTAGGAAATCCACTAAAGAGTGCATTTAGGATGTTTGGGGCATTTTTGGTTGGAGGCATATTACCAATAATTCCGTTTTTCTTTTTAGATGGATATGTTCCCTTGATAATTGCCATTGGAATAAGCCTATCTACATCATTTCTTGTTGGTGCAGTCAAATCAAAGATAGCTAACACAAACATTCTCAAGGGAGGCCTTGAGATGGCAGGACTTGGTACGGGAATCGCATTGGTGGGATTTGGTATTGGTACAGAGCTTGGGAATCTTGGAATTATTGACGTTTAGCATTGTTTGCAATGTTTGCGGCAACTGCCCCTGCGCCAATCCCATTGTCTATATTTACTACTGACAGGCCAAGTGAGCAGCTTTGAAGCATCGATGCAAGGGCGGCAACCCCTTTTTCACCATATCCATATCCGACAGATGTTGGAAGGCCAATTACGGGAACATCGACTAAAGACGCCACAACAGATGCTAATGCGCCCTCCATTCCAGCAGCAACTACAATTACATCTACGTTCTGCTGCACGAATTTTTTTATGATTGGAAATATTCGGTGCAAGCCTGCTATTCCAACATCATAGCTGCAAATACAGGTACAATTCATGGCCTCGCAGGTGAGCCTGGCCTCTTCGGCAACCCCAATATCGGATGTGCCAGCAGTAACGATTCCAACCATTCCTCCAGATCTTTTTTGTTCTTTTTTGTAAAGTAACAGAGCTGTCGTGTTTTTTCCATCCTTTATTTTGAACTTGTTTTTTTTAGCAAATGCGATTATTTTGGAATAATCTTGTTTTTGTATTCTTGAGACTAGAACAGAATTTGACTTTCCCAGTATTTTGGTAATTATCTTTTTTATTTCATCAAGCTGCTTTCTTTCAGCAAAAATTACCTCGGGAACTCCTTTTCGGTATCGTCTTCCCATATCAATTTGGGCAAAATCCTCGATTTTCTCAATAGAATACAAAGAAAGAAGTTTTTTTGCCTCTGTTACGCTAATTTTACCACTCTTTAATGATTCTAGCACATCAAGTATTTCCATTGCTGATTGTGCGTTTGATTTGTTTAAAAAATTGATCTAGATCCCAGAAAGGGCGCCCTTGACACTGTCAATTCCCTTGTTGAACCATTCTTTTTCTTGCTGGTTCAAATCCAGCTCTATTATTTTTTCAATTCCGTCTTTTCCAACCACTGCTGGAACTCCAATCGAAACATCAGAATGGCCATATTCACCATCGAGCGGTGTTGCAACTGGAATTACCTTCTTTTTGTCCCTGAGTATTGCTTCAACTATTGAGGATATTGCGTTTCCTGGGGCATGAACGGTCGCGCCCTTGAGCTCAATTACTTTGGCAGCAACTCCTCTTGTGTCTTGAATTAGCTGATCAAGTTTGTCCTTTGGCAAAATATTTGCCAGTGGAATTCCTGCCACAGTTGAAAATCTTGGCAGTGGCAGCATGTTTTCCCCATGCTCTCCAATTACTAGGGCGCGAATCGAATCGCGCGAATAACCTGTCGCCTCGTGAATAAACTGAATGAATCTGGACAGATCAAGCATGTTTCCCATACCTATGATTCTGCTTCTCTCAAACCCAGATGTTTTGTAAGTGATGTGTACCATTGGGTCAAGCGGATTTGTAACGGGAACGATTATGGAGTCTTTGGCATGTTTTTTGATGTTTTCTACAACATCCTTTACAATGCTGGCGTTAATTTTGAGCAGGTCCATTCTTGTCATGCCGGGCTTTCTTCCAGAGCCTGCTACTACCACTACAACGTCTGAACCCTTCATGTCAGAATAGTCGTTTGAACCTCTGATGGAAACATCAATTCCTTGTTCTGATAACATGTGGTTTAGATCCATTGCCTCGCCTTGTGGAAGCCCCTTTACAACATCGAGCAACAAAATCTCGGTGTCTATTTTTTTTAAAGCTGAAAATAGTGCGGCATCACCACCAACTTTGCCAGAGCCGATTATTGTAATCATATTATGGCACCTTTATGTTCAATAATTAAATTTATTGTAAAAAGACTGTCTTTTTGATCTCGGCACGCCATGACATGAGAATTTATATGCATTTTTGAACTTGAATTCTCATGGTTTTAGTAATTGATCCACAAATAGCTGGAGTCTCTGGAGACATGATTCTATCATCTCTAGTACATTTGGGTGCAAACAAAGCCAAAATTATTGACGGTGTCAACACTTCGCAAAGTTATCTGCACGGATCAAAAATTAAAAAAATTGATTTTAGACGAGTCAACAAGCACGGAATCAAAGCAACATCCCTAGTTCTTCAATTAGATGAACACAATCACAAACGAAAAGGCATAGAAATTCAAAACTGCATTGGCAAAACCGCACAAAAACTAGGCCTCTCAGAGCAGGCAAGTAGATTTGCAATAAACAGCATAAATACACTCATTGCAGCAGAATCAAAAATTCATGGTGTTCCAAAAGATTCTGTCCATTTTCACGAAGCATCAAGCATTGATACTGTAATAGATATTGTGGGGACCGCAATTGCACTTGATGACCTTGGCCATTTTGATGATGAGATCATTACGTTGCCAGTTGCAGTGGGAAGTGGAACTGTTAGCTTTTCACATGGGACAGTATCAAATCCAGCTGGAGCAATACTTGGTATATTTGAAAAATCAGGCATACTGATACACGGAAGCAAAGTACGAGACGAGCTCACAACTCCTACTGGCGCAAGCATCTTGGTAAATCTGGCAGAAAAATGTGTAGAGTTTTATCCAATGATGAAAGTCAGCTCCATTGGATACGGGGCAGGCCAAAAAAACTTTGAAGGCTTCTCAAACGTGCTCAAAATAGTCCAAGGACAATCAACAAGTGGCCTAGAATCGGATTCTGTCGCCATTCTTGAAACGAACGTTGATGATGTTTCAGGTGAGGTCTTAGCACATGTAATAGACAAAGTAATCTCACGGGGTGCAAAAGACGTCTCTGTCATCCCTACTATCACAAAAAAAGGTAGACCGGGTCACATCATTTCAGTAATCTGTGATTCGAATCATGTCAATCAGTTACTTGACGTGCTGGTCTCAGAGACTGGAACCTTGGGTGTAAGAATCAGGACATCTGATCGACTCATCGTACCAAGACAAATACTCAGAATGAAAATACAGGCTCGTAACCAAAACTTTACTGTACGATGCAAAGTAGCAAAGTCAGGTTCTAATCGAAAGCAATTCAAAGTAGAATATGACGATATCAAGAAAATATCTGAAAAACTAGCACTCTCATTCAAACAAACCGAAGAATTAATCAAAGAACAAGTAAAAAGACAACTAAAATGAACAAAATCGAGCAACTAAAGGATTGGTTTTCGGACAAACAAGGTGTCATTGTGGCACTCTCTGGTGGAGTGGATAGTGCGCTTGTTGCATATGCAGCTCATGGCAAACTTGGCAGTGCAGCACTTGCAGTTACTGCAGACTACAAAACACTTGCACAAGAAGAGCTCGAGTCTGCAAAAAAGATCTGCCAAGAAATTGGGATTAGACACCTGATAATCTCATATGATGAACTAGAAAACGAGGATTTTACAAAAAACGACAAAGAAAGGTGCTTTCATTGTAGAACTGAGCTATCAGAACATCTCAAAGAAATCGCTCAAAAAGAAAACGTCCAGCTAGTAGTAGATGGCACAAACATTGACGATCTAGGTGATTACCGTCCTGGAATTCAGGCTCTAAAAAACAATGGAATTCAAAGTCCTTTGGTGCAAGTCGGGCTCTCAAAGCAAGAGATTCGTAGAATAGCAAAACTAGTTGGGCTGTCAGTATTTGATAGGCCATCCAATTCCTGTCTTGCCTCACGCATACCTTGGGGTCAGCGTGTAACGGCAGAAAAATTGGCCAGAATTGAGGTAGGGGAAATCTTTGTAAAACAAATTCTTGGAGCAAAACAGGTTCGTGTACGTGACATTGGAGGATCTGCAAAAATCGAGCTTGGCAGAGACGAGTTGTCTCTTTTTGCAGAAAAGACAAAACTTGATGAGCTTATTGCAAAGCTAAAACTAATCGGATTTGATTCTGTGACAGTCGACGAGGACGGATACAGACCGGGCAAAATCAACGTGATTGCAGATTGATCTATCTGGATAATGCAGCATCAACGCCTGTAAGAGACGATGTTTTACAGGAGATGATGCCATATTTCAAAGAAAACTATGGCAATCCTTCTTCCATTCACAGGTTTGGAAGGATAGCCACAAAGGCAATCGAGACTGCAAGAAAAAGAATTGCTGAGCTGATAAACGCACAACCAAGCGAGATATTGCTAACGTCGGGGGGAACA
>DASWKH010000028.1:0-8321 GCA_036396715.1 Candidatus Nitrosotenuis sp. | reverse complement strand
ATAACAATACCATACACAATAAAGCCAATAATGGCTATGGGATCTGTCATTGCTACAATAAAATACCCAATGTTTCTGAAAGTCCATGTTCTTGTCGATTTTCGGTTGATTTTTGGCAAAAAAGCCATTTCAACCGACTTTTTACAGAGGAAAAGCCGATCAAATCAACCGTTCCTCTGACAGCATCTATCAGGGAAATGTATATATCGCAGATTATTAGGTTAGTAATTCAATGACTCCATTACTCGGTACAGTGTTTAGTATTCTGTCTACCGTATTTGGACAACTAGGGCCAAACTATGACCCATTATTCTATGACGTCATGGTTTACATCTTTGGCACAATGATGTTTACTGTTTTCCTTCTTGGAATCATAGCATACTGGCTACGTGTTCACGGCTGGTCATACAAAGACAACCGCGAAAGATGGGTTGATGAGTTGGACAAACACTTTGAGAGAGAAGGTATCGGACTGATACCAGACAACGGCAAATACTGGTAAAACTTCTTTTTTCATTCTTTTTAGTTTTTTATCTTAGTCGTTAGGGTGTCTTTTGCCGACTTATTGCGGTGGCAGAAAGTCTTTTTCTTGGGACTCGTCGTATGCCTTTGATGTAAATTCGGCGCGGTAATGATTCCCGTCAACTAGTGGGGTTCGGATAAAGTCAGATGATGTCTCCCCGTTTACAAAAATCGTTGACTTGGCCTCATTCATGTCCCTTAGGGGAAACTCCCAGAGCCATAGAAAGTGGCCTAGCTCAAATGGGTATTGCTCACTCCATGCTGCATGGATTGTCCCATCTGGAGTCTCAGTATATAGCGCCCTCTGGCAGCCGTCCTTGAAGCCAACCTTGGCTGGAATGTCGGCCTTTTGCCCGTCGATGTAGACTTCGAGTGTGGCAGAAACCCGATAGTTGATCTCCTTGTCGTTTATGCAGACTTTGAGGGGATTGTCAGTGTTTAGCAGAATCTGGACTCCGGAACTTGCAGCTGCAACACCGACTCCGATTGCGGCAGTGATGATGAGAAATTTGAGGGTCTTGCGTCTTTTGCTTGGGTCTCCCATTCCGGGCCAAATCATGGCTGAACTGGACTGGAATAACATAAAGTCGTTTCTCTAGGAGACCATAATAAAATGAAAAGAGAGGGTGTGTTGGTTTAGATTACTTGCCAGGGGCGAGTTGCAAATGTTATGACGTAGCCAACTCCAATGATGATTGATTGGTATGCAATGTTTGTGTATGGAATTGGTTTGATTATTGGATCGCCGGAAACTACTACTGTTTGTCCTGGGCCTAATCCTGGTCCAACTGAGGCAACGTTGAGTTGTGTATGTACGTGGTATACGCCTGGTTCGAGTGCCTTTGCTCGGATCTCGTATGGGATTACGGCGTTACCTGGTATCTGAAAGACGTTTCCTGGTGGGCTTCTCGCAAGGATTTCCCATCTGTTACCTGCGTTGGTTGACTCTGAGAATATCGAGTTCCATGCCCTTAGGTCTCTTTCAACAAGACTAACGAACTTGCCAGAGATGACTAGTTCTTCACCTGTTTGCAGTGACTGTCTGTTGAATGTCTCGTCTTCGATTTTTACAAAACGACTCTGTAGTTGTGCTTGTACACCATGTGCCTCTGCAGTTTGAATCATCTGGGCAATATTAGGACCAAATGTTCCAAGTGCCAGAATGACACCGAGTGCTACTACGAATACTTTCTTGTCGACCATAGTTATCCCTTTAATATTCAAAAACTCAACATAGAACGATATATGTTTTACCGTTGCGGTGCAATGGGGATCTCAAAAATCCTGACTGCAAAAACGGATCTCATTGTTCTACATCAATGTTGAACATTGAAACCATAAAAATAGTGTTTTGTGGAATTTTTATCTATGTTGGTGTGGTTATGCAAGACGTATAATAATTCTAAGGATTTTATGTAAAATTTACAATGAATTTTGGCCCAAATTGACTCATCTTTTATATATTGAAAGTATCCTTTGTTGAATTATGGCACAGATGCCGGCACTAATCCCAAAAGAAGTTGAGATCCAGAGACTAAAGAAAATCTGGCTCATCGTTATTGCAATGGGATCAACAGCAGCATCCGTGGAAGTAGATAACTTCGTAGATGGTTCTTTACATCAAACCTCTATTAGAGATTCTGCATTCACTCCAGCACACTGGTGGTTGTATAGCCACTTTGTTGCATTACCATTAGGTTGGGGTGCAGTAGCAATCTATGATAGAAGAGTACCAATACTCAGAGGTCCAAACAACTCGATGAACACAGGACTCAAGATGACCATTCTTGGTTACCTTGCAACCATGTTCACAATCGGAGTCAATGAAATGTGGCACTTCTGGTTTGTAGAGGAAATCTTCGCAGTACCAAACCACTGGATGTTCAACATGGGTGTAGTAGTAGCATTCATGGGCGCTCTTGCATACGTCGTTAGAGTCTATGCAAGGCTAGTCGAACTAGGTGCAGAAACACCAGGTGAGAACCCATATGTTGCTGAAATGTACAAGATGGCCCTAGAAGGCAAATTGTACAGCAGAAGCATCCCATAAACAAAACTCCCTTTTTCTCATTTTTCATTCATATGCTAGATCGGGATATGCCCGGTTTTTACGAAAGGCTTAAAAGTATTCTATCGATTAGTATGGCAAATGACTCTACCAAAAGGATTTGGCTCAGGTGGCGGTGGCGCGACCAGTGCTGATGTAGAGAAAATGATTGGTCGTCGTGTAGAAAACATGACTGGCATAATCACGCTTTCATACATTGCTGCATGGCTTGCAACCTTTGGTGGAACAGCTGCTGGATACTTTTACTATCCATGGGCTTATCCAACACCAAGCGGTCACTATGCCTTCATAGTCCTGACAATAGTCGAGGCAATCGGTTATCTCTTCTGCGTAAAGGTCATGGAAGAGGGCACCAAAAAGAAGAGCAATGGCATTATAGGCGCAACATTAGCCGCAACTGCTATTGGAACTATACTAATCTCGATATTCGTTGGAGTATAAGACTCTCCAGTCTTTTTCTTATTTTTAATTCGACCCCTATTCGTAATATTTTGCCGAAATTTAGGTCTCCGATCTACACAGGCGCATAAAATTTTATATATTCAGCCCCTCCCTAGGGGATTAATGGTCTGGCTTAGACGATGTACTCACTACTTATTCATAGTAGTGGTTGCAGTCAACTCTACTCTGCTAACAATTAACGCAGGGGACTACATCTTCTATACTGATTGGGCCTGGACTTCGTTTGTTGTCTTCTCTATATCGCAGACACTAATGTTAGTAGTTGGCGCATGCTACTATCTGACATTTACAGGCGTTCCAGGAACAGCGACGTATTACGCGTTGATCATGACCGTGTACACGTGGATTGCCAAAGGCGCATGGTTCGCACTAGGTTATCCATATGACTTCATTGTCACACCAGTTTGGCTGCCATCAGCAATGCTGTTGGATTTGGCGTACTGGGCTACAAAGAAGAACAAGCACTCACTGATACTATTTGGTGGTGTAATGTGCGGTCTGTCGTTACCATTGTTTAACATGGTAAATCTAATCACGGTTGCTGACCCATTAGAGACTGCATTCAAATATCCAAGACCAACTTTGCCCCCATACATGACTCCGATAGAACCTGCAGTAGGCAAGTTCTATAACAGTCCGGTTGCATTAGGTGCTGGCGCAGGTGCTGTATTATCAGTTACCATGGCCGCTCTGGGATGTAAGCTGAACACGTGGACGTATAGATGGATGGCAGCTTGGTCCAAGTGGGACTAAAACCCAACACCTTTTTCCTTTATCTTATTTTTTGAGCGCTACCGCGAGGTTTTGATTAAAAAATATTGCATAGGTTGTGATCTTTTGTTGTCTATGTTTGGGATATGATTTTTTGAAATCATGTATTATTGAAACAACGCCAAATACTAACCACAGAGCCAAAGCCCTTTGTCAAGTGGGCCGGAGGAAAAAGGCAGCTAGTCCCAATCATTGAAAAACACATCCCGCAGGAATTTGGCACATACTATGAGCCGTTTTTGGGCGGAGGGGCAGTGTTGTTTCATCTACTCTGCAAAAAACCTGACACCAAATGTCATGTGTCTGATCTAAACTCTGACCTTGTGCTGGCGTATGTTACCATTCGTGACAGAGTCGAGGAGCTAATCTCATCGCTACAAACTCATGCAAAAAATTATCATAAAAGTCCGGATTCGTATTATTATTCGGTAAGAGAAGGCCAGCCAAAAAGCCAGATTGAAAAGGTATCAAGATTGTTGTTTTTGAATCGGACCTGCTTTAATGGGCTGTACCGTGTCAACAGCAAAGGCAAGTTCAACGTCCCGCTTGGGAGGTACTCAAACCCGAACATTGTAAATGATGAAAACTTGGTCTCAGTAAGTCATACTCTGCAGTCAAAAAAAATCCAGATTAGCTGCCGGGATTTTTCCTCAATTGTATCTGATGCCAAAAAAAATGATTTTGTGTATTTTGATCCTCCGTACCAGCCGGTAAGCAGGACTGCCAACTTTACGAGCTACACAAACCGCGACTTTACCTACGAGGATCTGCGAAGGCTAGTTGAGGTATCTGAAAGGCTGGCAGACAAGGGCTGCAAGGTCTTGCACTCAAACTCAAACTCGAGGGAGGTTCGCGATCTGTTTTCAAGGGACTGGAAGATAGTGGAGATTTCGGCAAACCGCGCCATCAACTCTGATTCTACAAAAAGAACCGGGCACACAGAACTTTTGATAAAAAGTTATTAGAAAAAGCTTCGAACGGGATCCGAACCCGCGACCTTTACCTTACCAAGGTAACGCTCTACCAGGCTGAGCTATCGAAGCACAAATTTTTGCTAAAGCGAATCCTTATTATTCTTTCAAAAATTTCGGCAACGCTAAACTGTTAAATCTCAGCCAAATTTTAGCTAATCCGCAGGGATTGCCGAGCCTGGCCAAAGAAAGCAAAGCTTGCTTTTGGATGCGCGGGACTTAAGATCTAATAATGGGTGATCCCGTCTCTTAGGGGTTCGTGGGTTCAAATCCCACTCCCTGCACCATTTTATCCACACCAAAAAAAATTATGTCAGCTCGATGGCTTTTTTCCAGCCCTCGATTTCCTTATCGAAATTTTGCAGTTGGCACTCAAATCGTTCGTGGATCATTGCCTCGGGCCTAATGAATGTCCATGAAATAGTGGAACCTCTTTCGTTTGGAGTAATCCTTACAAAAACTATCCACTCTCCTTCACCAATAAAATCATGATCTAAAATTCCGGCCTCTTTGTTTGGATGTAGTTTGAACTTTGAGCTGCCAAAAGGCGAGTCCGCAAGCCACCATCCGTCACTTTGGGGTCTGATGTTTTTGAGGGCACCTCCAGATTCCCAGTTCTTTGGATTTGCAAAAAAATCAAAAACCCTATCTGTGGGTCTGTCGACAACCATGGTCTTTACAATCACGGATCTGGGTTCTTTACTCATGGGTTGTCCAGTTGTGGAACTGATAAAAATTATGCCAAGTTACTTTGGGTGTTTGATGCCCTTTGAGTTTAAGACCTCGTAGACATCAGGAAGTGAGAACACGTAGCCAATGTGGACGCAGTCTTTTTCCTCGCAAAGCTGGCAAAATAGTTCTCCCCTTTGTATGGCAACTTCTGCAATTCTGTTTTTGATGTTGTCCTTTAGTATGACTCGATCATCGTCTACTGATACTTTTTCTATTTTTGGAGCATATCGCGCAAAGGTCTTGTCCTTTTGCATCGTCTGCTCTAGCATGTAGGTGACATAACCAGAAAAGCTGTTGATGCCTTTCATCATCAGCTCCGGCTTGTTCTTCTCAAAGACATCAAAGAACTTGTCGTAGACATCTTCTGAAACGGTGATTGACTTGAATCCTGCTTTTGGCATTTTACTTACCTATTACCGTACTTTAAGGTACAATACTATTTAATGTTTTTTGTACGTAAAGCCTTGATTACAGCATAAATAATTAGCACTCGTAGTAAAATCAACTTTGGCAAGAGGCTATCAACAAGAACATGTGCAGCAGCAGCTAATTGAGATCCTATTAGAATCAAAGACGGGTTTATCAGGAGTGGAGATTGCAGAAAAACTTGGACTCAACCGTGCAACGATGGCAAAATATCTGAACATATTTGCAGCCGAAGGCATCATAAAACAAAAAAACATTGGCAATGCAAATTTATGGTTTGTAGAATCTGGAACGGAAACGCTCGAATTCCCAGCAGACTATTTCCACGTCAAAGAAAAATTCTTGGAATATCTTACTTCGGGCCTGCAGCACCAGGCGTACCATCTTATTCGAAACTGCCAGTATTCTGGGGCAGACACATCGAAAATTATCGGTGAGGTGATAATTCCGGCAATTGCCTCACTTGAGGATATGTATCTGAAGGCGAAAATAGGAAAATCAGAGGCAAAGCTATTCGACGGTATAATATCAAATTCAATTCAAACCCTCAGTCTTGCCCCATACGACTTTGATCCCAAAAAAAACCTACTTACACTTGCAGCAGACTCGGCTAGCGTGCTTTATGCGCAGGCAGCTGCATGTGTGCTTTCTTCAAAGGGTTGGCAGGGTTGGCCACTTGGGGATATGTCGGATGCAATCGACGTTCTTTATGATCTTGATTTGCAGAAGCTTTTGACTAGAATCTGGAAGCAAAAACACGGGCTGATGGTAGTGGTCATCTTTTCTGCAACAGAAAAAGGACTCAAGTTTTTTTCGGAATCTGTAAACTCTGTTAAACCAAAGTTTGGCAAAAACCTGCACCTTGGGGTCTATTCCAAGGCAGAAAAGAAAAACATCAAGGCGGAATTTGCATCTGAGAACTTTGAGGCAGTGTTACAATGGGTTGAGTCTGTTTCTCCATCGGTATCATAATGAAATCTCAAAATGATGTGATGAATATGAAAGCTACAAGTCATGCAGCCGTTCACGCTTTATTTAAAACCACAATTTCCACTAAATCAAGGAATCTCATAACATTAATCAAGAACAGATCTTGGCGTTGAAGTAATCATGTCCAAGTCGCCTGATCTTTCAGTCCATCTCAGCCAGCAGATCACGCCCTACGCTGACGTAGATGTCCTCACGCTTTCCGAGTCAGTCATTATTCCAGATGCGTGCAAGCACATGGTTAGAACCAATTCAGACGAAATCATTGTTGTTGACAGTAATGGACACCCAATTGGAATCGTCACCGACGAAGACATACTGAAAAAAACATCGGAGGCGTTCATCAATCCATCAAACACAACTTTGGGTGATGTCATGACGTTTCCAGTCATTTCCATAACTCAAGACAAGACACTATCGGACGCACTCGATAAGATGCGCCAGTACAAGCTAAGAAAACTCGTCGTACTTTCAGAGCAAAACAGGATTGTTGGAATGCTCTACAAAAACACAATCATTGACTTGATGAAAAAACACCTAGCAATAAGGCAGGAAAAACGATCCTCGCTTTGGGCCATACTCTGGAATCTGGGAATTGTACTGCAGTTTGCAGGAGTTCTGATGTTTGTTCCAGCAATACTTGCCACAGTACTGTGGGAAACGGTCCCTGCAACTGGAATCTATCTGATGTCCACAATGTTGTTTGTGACGGGATTTTTCATGAACACGTATGGCGAAAAATACCCGCTAAAGCTAAGGGACGCTGCAATTCTGGTGTTTGCAAGCTTTCTGATTCTGGTACTGTTTGGAACCATACCTCACGTACTGGTAGTTCCATTCGATGCTGACAAACCTCTTGAGCATTTCGCTAGGAGCTTTTTTGAAAGCTCTGCTGGATTCACAACGGGCGGACTAACAACAATACCAATTCCAGAAGAGCTGCCTCAAAGCTTTACCTTCTATAGAAGCTACACACAGTTTGTTGGAGGATTGAGTTTCATCTATCTGATTGTTACTGCATTTTATCCAGAAAACAAACTCCACTCCATGAGGAGCTTTATCTCAGGAAGGATTCCACAGCTCAAAGAACTGTTCATCACAATTACGATTCTTTTTTCAATCTACATTACGATCATTGCTGTCGCGCTATTTTATTTTGGAGAAGCAAACCTCATTGATAACTTTGCCTTGGCAATGAACGCCGTATCGACTGGCGGGTGGATACCGCATTCCCAGATTCTAGTTGATCTTACCATTCCAGAGTATATTGTGCTCATGGTTGGATTGATCTTTGGGGCACTTCCATTTGGACTTCATTATGCTTTTGTCAGAACAAAATTCATGTCTTTTCAGATAAACCAGGAGGTTGCCATATATCTCGC
>DASWKH010000027.1:0-5429 GCA_036396715.1 Candidatus Nitrosotenuis sp. | reverse complement strand
CAGATGTTAGAGTACAAAAACAACCATGCAAAATACAAGCAAATTCAGGTTTATCCTGCAGAGGAGATCACAACAAGTACGGGGGCACATGTGATCGCTTATGGCATAACAAAGGAAATCAAAGCTGGGATGTCTTTGGAGGAAGTGCTGGACGAAATTAAGAAACAGGATGCCATTTCATGTGCGCCTCACCCATTCAGCCTTCTTGACGCATTGCGCGAAAAGGCAGGACTGTGCGATTTGGTTGAGGTCTTTAACAGCAACAATGTCGATGTGATCTCTAACGCAAGGGCAGCGAAATTTTCACTAGAACACAACAAAGTCGGTGTGGCTGGAAGCGATTCGCACGTCCTGTCCACTCTTGGCAGATGCGTGAACATAATCGAGTCAGAAAATACGCTCGATACTACTCTGTTTGCATTAAAACATCGTAAAATAACAATCAAGCAAACAGGATATGCGCAAGAAAAGGAAACACTTGAACACATCAAATACAAAATAAACAACTCTAAGGACTATGTTGCAGAATACATCAGGGAAAATTATCCAAACTCGCAATGGATTCTCTCGCTCTTGCTAAAAATGTATGATCTAAACCAAAATAGCTATCTATGGTCGCTAATTTACAAGCTAGCGGTATATCTGATGAAGCGCATCTCAAAGAAAATTAATCTTCTAAATCATGATCCTTCTTTACTAAGCGAAAGAAACCTAGCTAGTATGCTTAGAATGGCAATTTGATTTACATCATGAACAAGAGACTACGCATTCAAAAAAGACATTTAGCTAAAACTAAGTTGAATAGCTTTTAATATACAAACCAGCCTCCAAAAAATATCAATGAGTACAACCACTAAAAAATTAGATGCGCGTGGATTGTTTTGTCCAGAACCTGTCTTTAGAACTAAAATTGAAGTAGAGAGGATGCAGGTAGGTGAGACACTCACAGTTCTTGCAGACGATCCAAATGCAGAAGATGACATCTCACGTTGGGTCAAACGAAATGGTCATGAATTGCTGTCTTTACAAAAAAGAGAAAGCGAATTAGAATTTTCCATCAAAAAGGTGAAGTAGTCTGTGGCAACCAAAGTTCTAACTGACACAGATACACTAAAGAAAATTGGCAACACCCCGATTGTTAAATTAGAATCATTATCAAATAACAAGGTAACTTATTATGCAAAACTGGAAGGCCACAACCCATTTGGTTCTGTCAAAGATAGAGCTGCGTTCTGGATGATAAAAGATGCCGAAGAAAAAGGCAAGATAAAGAGAGGACAGACAATAATTATAGAGCCAACATCTGGCAACACTGGAATTGCACTTGCTGGAATAGCAAACCTTCTTGGATATCAAGTTGAAGTCGTGATTCCAGAAAAGGCAAGCGAGGAGACAAAGAAGATAATCGCATCTCTTGGAGCGAAAATATATGAGACGAGCGACGACTTGTGTCCAAAGGTGGGTGCAGGAACTGATCAGAGCATAGCGTTGGCAACATCGATAGCATCGTCAAGGCCAGACAAGTATTTTTCACCAAATCAATACTCAAATGAGGCAAACTTTCTTGGACACTACAAGGGCACAGGACCAGAAATCTGGAAACAAACCGAAGGAAAAATAACTCACTTTTTCACAGGCGTTGGAACTGGAGGCACAGTTACCGGGATTTCCACGTACCTAAAAGAACAGAACCAAAAAATCAAAACAATAGGCGTTCAACCACAACAAAACCATCTAATTCAGGGACTGCGCAACTTTGAAGAATCTGCCAAGCCAGATTTGTTTTTGCGACGCGAAAATGTAGTTGATGATTGGATTACAATTACAAACGAGCAAGCATTTGCAGCTGTAAAGGAGATATTTCAAAAAGAAAAGATGCTAGTCAGCCCTTCTTCTGCAACAGTGTATGCTGCAATGAAAAAATACCAAATCTCCGAAGGGATAGTAGTTGGTATCTTTGCTGATGATGGTCGAAAATTCAAAAGCCTTTATGCACAGCAAAAAGTCTTCTCAGAAGAAGAATTTGACAGGGCCCTAAAAGAAGCAAAACACGTCTCAGATATAGTCTACCTGTAACTAGGTTTGTACCTTGCTTATCATCGTGTTAAGTGAAAACGGTTTTTCTAATATCTCAACTGTCTCTGGTATGTTGCCTGGCGCCTTTAGGAGTGAATTGATGTCGTACGCAGATGCGAAAATGATTCGTTGGTTTGGCCTTTTGTCCAAGATTTCCTTTGCTACTTCAACTCCACTTTTTTTTGGCATGTTGTTATCAAGCAACACTACATCAAAGGGATTCTTTTCAAGCGAGTTAAACTCTGATTTAGCAATCTCGTTATCATACAATTGTAGGCATTCTTGGCCGTCCTTTGCTATTGTCACTTTGTGACCATTTTTTTCAAGGGCTTTGGTGTATTGGGTGGCTGTAAATACATTGTCTTCTGCTACGAGTATGTTCAAGGGCATGTCTACAAGCTTCCAAGTTTTCCATCAATAATTTAATACAAGTTTGTTTGAAGCACACAAACAGGGTTAGTTTGTAAGGGGAGTTGGCTTCTTTAGAATTAATGGCAATGAAAATTCAAACGTTGATCCGGAGCCTTTGTTGTTATGTGCTAATATCCTCCCGTCATGGGCATTGATTATCCCTTTGCACAAAAATAAGCCAAGACCGTTTCCACTCTGATTTTCCATCTCATGGCCTTTTGTAACAAACTTGCCAAAAATGTTTGGCAGGATGTCTTCGGGTATCCCAAGCCCTGTATCACTTATTGTAAAAATTAACTCGCCCGCTTTTTTGTCTAGGTGTGTTTTTACTGTAACTGTGCCGTTTTCTGTGAACTTGATTGCATTGTCCAAGATGTTTCGTAAAACCTGCTCGATTCTTGTCTTGTCTGCCTCAATCACAATGTTTTCACCAAGATCTTCAATGATTTTGATGTCTTTGGTCAATCCAGTTCTTATCATTTTTGTTGTTTCCAAGATAATCTCGTTAATTGCGAACTTTTGTGGATATAGTATCAGACGATTGCTCTCAATTCTTGTTACATCTAAAACATCTGTTGCCAAATCTTGTAACTTTTTTGCAAGTGTGATGACTCCATCCCATGCTTCTTTTTGGTCCATGTCCCCTGATTGAGCAAGCTCTGCAAAGCCAAAGATTGGTTGGATAGGACTTTTCAGCTCATGCGATGCTATGCTGATAAACTCGTTTTTTCTCATATCTAGCTCTTGTAGCTTTTTATTTGCCTCTTGCAACTCATGCGTTTTTTCTTCAATCTCTTTTTTTAGGTCGTTGTTTATCTGGCTGATAAAATACCTCAAAAAAATAGCAATTATTCCCACTACTACAATTATTCCAATTTGGACAAAAAGCCAATCTCTTTCATACTCCTCAATAACAGTAATTGATTGCTCGTTGAATTTTTTGATTTCTAATGATGCAAAGTCTACTTTGCTTGTGATTTGTCTCTCCTTTACGGCAATTTGGTTTATCAAAAACTGGTCGTTTTGTGTTGAACTTAAAGAACTTTTTGTTAGTTCTTCAAACTCATCGCGCATTTGCTCAATATCCAAAATGGTTTGGTGGATTAGCTTAAAGTTATTTTCAGTAGATTCGGTTGGGGCAATAGAATAGCTAGCCTCTGTGATTTTTTTGGCCTGCTGTATGCCTGATTTTGTCAGGACATTACTTGACCAAAATGTTTCTAACGCGTTTTCGGAATCTCCACCGTCCTGAGATACAGATTTAATTTTTTCAAAACTGTTCATTTGGTTTGATTGGTGAAACTTGATATCACTCAAAATATTTTGTAAGGGTTCGTATGATTGAGAAATCATAACAATTTCGCCGCTAACCTTTGACATCTGATATGTTCCAAACAAAATTGTAATTCCTAAAAGTAAAATGATTATTCCGACAGTGCCACTTATCTTAAACCCTGTTTTACCAAACAGCATAATTATCACTTGATTGGTCTTGCTTCACAAATTGACTGAACGTATGAATTCTTTCTGTGAGTGTTTGTCTAAATCGAACAGACAGAAATCATTTGCTTTCTGTTATATACCTGTCAACGTCTATTGCTGCCATGCATCCAAAACCTGCCGCAGTGATTGCTTGCCTGTATCTGCGGTCATGAACGTCTCCTGCCGCAAAAACCCCCTGCACGCTTGTATGTGTGTGATCCTTTAGGACAATGTATCCTTGAGGGTCAATCTCTACTTGGTCTTCAAAAATTTTCGTGTTTGGCGTATGGCCTATTGCCACAAAAATTCCACCAACATCAAGAACTGTTTTTTCCTGTGTCTTAATGTTCTTGAGTGCAGCCTTTTGCACTTTTTGATCCCCTATGATGTCAACTACCTCGGTATCCCAATGGAACTGGATTTTTGGATTTGAAAATGCCCGTTCCTGCATCACCTTGCTTGCACGAAGCTGATCACGTCTGTGGACTAGGTGAACCTTGCTTGCAAATTTAGTAAGAAATGTTGCCTCTTCAATTGCCGAGTCTCCTCCGCCCGCTACAATTAGTTCTTGATTCCTAAAAAAAGGGCCGTCACACGTAGCGCAATAAGAAACGCCTCTTCCACCAAACGTGGTTTCGCCTGAGAGTCCTAATTTTCTTGGGGATGCGCCTGTTGCGATGATTACTGCTTTACACTCGTATTCTTCTGATGCCGTCAAAATCTTGAATGGTTTGCGTCTAAAATCGACATTTACTACCTCATCATCAATAATCATAGCGCCCATTCTTTGAGTTTGCTTTCTCATCGTCACCATGAGATCTGGTCCCATTATTCCATTTTCAAATCCCGGATAGTTTTCAACATCTGTTGTGTTGACAAGCTGTCCGCCAGGCAATATTCCAGATAATATCAAAGTTTCATGTCTTGCACGTGCACAATAAATTCCAGCAGTATACCCTGCCGGTCCTGCACCAATAATAATGACATCGTATAACGTCTTCTTTTTTTCTGATTTTGGTAGATCCTTCTCTACTACAACTGTAGCGCCAGAATCAGCCATCATAATTGAGGCTAAAAATGCTCAACAATTTAAGTTATGCAAAGTCCATTCTTCAAGAATCTGTGTGTGTTTTGTACACATCTTGCCGAACTCTAATTGCGAGTACAAAAGATCCCGCTGCCAATGGGCGTTGTTTAGTCTACACTCTAAAAGATCACAAAATGGATCACCTGTTATGTGGTAAAACAACGCTTGCAGGCAATACCCTTCCACTATTTTTCCAAGACGGCTATCGTGGTATTCTAGATATGTGCCTTGATATTTTTGTTTGATAGAATCAATGTTTAAGCCCTGACCGTAGTTTACCATCAAATCAAGATAGTACTGCCGTGGCTTTGCAGGGGCTTCAATTATGCCAGTTGTCGAAATGATGTATGGGTTTGCGCCAATAAGCGCCCTA